>JAIOQJ010000784.1 GCA_021413475.1 Planctomycetota bacterium
CTCAGGAGGCGAGCCTTTATGTCAGGTTCAGAGTTGTTGTCCCCCGTGTTGACCGAGACCGAAACCTTGCGGCAGCAACTGTTGCAAGCGCAGCGTCTCAGCAGCGTGGGTGAACTCGCTTCCAGTGTCGCCCATGAATTCAATAATATCCTGACCACCATCATCAACTACGCGAAGTTAGGCATGCGCGGCAATCTGGAGCCGGGGCAGAAGCAAGCTTTTGAAAAGATTCTCAAAGGCGGCCAGCGGGCCGCGACCATCGTCAACAGCATGCTCGGCTTCGCCCGCAATCAGACCACGCTCCGGGAAGAAACCGACATCGTCAAGATTGTCGAAGAAGTTCTCCTGCTCACCGAGAAGGATCTGAGCAAGCACCGAATTCAAATTGATAAGCGTTTCCACGGCCGGCCGATCGCCATCGCGGTCGCGGGGCAGATCGAGCAAATTTTGCTAAATCTGGTAATCAACGCTCGGCAGGCGATGCCCAACGGCGGCCGGCTGCGTATCGACGTTCGCGAGAATCCCACCGCCGAGATGGTCGAGATCCGCATCGCCGACAGCGGCGTCGGCATTCCGCCCGAGCAACTTCGCCGAATCTTCGAACCGTTCTACACCACGAAAAAGCCCGACGAACATGGCCACGGCGGCACCGGCCTGGGCCTTAGCGTCTGCCGGCAGATCATCGAGCAACATCACGGCCGCATCCGCGTCGAAAGCGTCGTCGGCAAAGGCTCGACGTTCACGGTGAAATTGCCGTTGAAGATTGCGGAGAGTGAGTGAGAGAAGAGTTGAATACTCTTCTTTGTCTTTCGACTCTCGACGGAATCGAAAGACAAAGAAGAGAGATATCCGGTTCGAAAGTCGGCCTTCACTTTTCAAGTCATTCGCGCAGAATCCCATCCTGCATACGCAAAATTCGCGTCGCGCATTGGCGAGCGAGTTCCTCCTCGTGAGTCACGAGCAACAGAGTCGCTCCCCTCGAATGAACATATTCGAGAATCAATCGCAGCACCTCGTCCCCGGTGGCGGTGTCGAGGTTGCCGGTCGGTTCGTCCGCCAGCAGGAGCCTGGGGCGATTAACGAGCGCCCGAGCGATGGCGACCCGCTGCCGTTCACCTCCGGATAGCTGAGCCGGGAAATGAGTCAAGCGATGGCTCATGCCGACGGCATCGAGGCACTCGGCCGCTCGCTGGCGACGCTCGACTTTCGAAACACCCGCCAGCGTCATCGGCATTTCGACATTTTCCAGTGCGGTTCTCGACGCCACCAAGTGAAACGCCTGGAAGATCATTCCAACCATCGACAACCGGTAGTCAGCCCGATCGTTGCTTTGCATGGTCGCGAGATCACGGCCGCCGACACGGATCGTCCCCGAGGTGGGAACATCGAGACCACCGAGCAGGTTTAAGAGTGTCGATTTGCCGGAGCCCGATTTGCCCAACAAGGCGACTCGTTCGCCCTGGGGAATCGTGAGATTTAACCCGCGTAGGACCTGAATCGTGGCCGTAGGGGGACCATATACCTTGCTGAGACCAGCAAGTTCGACAAAATTCGTCGAAGAGAAACCAATTGCTGGAGGAGTGATCGACATCATGGAGGAGATTGCGTTCACGAGGTGGCGGTAAGAAGAAATTCCTGATTTCGCAATTCTTGCATCCGAACCAGGCCGCCGCGGCGTTCGAGATACTCGGAAAAATCTCGGACACCGAAAATATGTCGATCGAGGAAGTGAGCAAACGCGGTCGGGTCTTTCTCAACTTCGAGCCATTCGCGAAGATGCATTTCGTCGGAGAAGTATTCGCCCGGCATATTCCCCGGATAGCTGCCACACGGGACTTCGCAGACGGCATCGACGCAGAAAAAGGGAATCAACGTCTGGTTCGGGTCCGCTCGAAATTCATCGTGCGGGATCAACCGTTCGCAAGTGATAATTAAACGCTTGGCGGCTCGGGCGAGTTCCAAGTCGGCCACGGTCGTTCCGCGTAAACGGGCATTGCCGTAGATGTCAGCTTCATGCACATGGATGGCGGCGACGTCAGGATAAAGAGCCGGCAAGGCGACGAACGTGGCATCGGTGAACGGACAGCGGATCGTCTTGGCGGCACTGTAGCGGAAAGTGTCGGTCCCGAGCATGCAGCGGGCGGGGAGAAATGATACACCCATCGCCGCGGCCTGAAGGCGAACGGCCAAGGCGTAGTTCGTCCATTCCGTACAGGCGACGGTGCCCGATTCGATCACGCGGCGAGCATGCGGCGACAAGCCACGAGCTTCCAAGCCGACCACGTAGGCGATATCTACTCGTGAAAGGGTTTGGCCGCGGCCAGTCAGGTTGCCCGCGCAGAGCACTTGAAAGTCGTGTGTGGCGGTGTGTCCCGCGAAGCCAAGCCGCTGCTTCTGTTGCCGCAGAATTTCGTGGATGATGGCCGTGGGAATACGATTGGTGCCAAAGCCACCGATGGCGAGATAGTCGTCGTCGTGAATCAAGTTCTTGACGGCATTCGCGACAGACGAGCGTTTATCGGTGAGGGCGCGCGGCTTGCGGGCAAAATCAGCTCGAGCGAGATCGGGATCGGGATTGGCGAACAGGACGCCGTCGCCCGTGCTAAGCGGAGAGTGCATGGCGAAGCGTCCTGGCTTGGTCAACGACGATCGAATTCACGCAGCAGCTTGCGAAAACGCGGATCGGTGCGGAGGGTATCGAGATCGCGGTCCTGAAGGATAAAGCGGAAATCGTGATAGCCGAGCTCGAGCGCCTTGCGGAGGGAGGCCAAGGCCTGGTCCGGCTGGCGAAGTAAGGCGTGGCTGCACGCGAGATTGTAATGAGCTAACGCGTCGGTCGGTCGAAGCTGGATGATGCGCCGCTCGACCATCAGGCTTTCCGCGATGCGTTTCTTCGCGGAGAGATTGCTCGCGTGGCACCGGAGCGCCTCGACGAAACGGGGATGGCGTTCGAGGATGCGGCCGAGAAAATCGAGTTCGAAATCGACTTGAGGCTGGGCCGACAGTTCAGCGATCGTGGGGGCCGCGGCCTCTCCGATTACTGAACTGACCTTCTTGCTGGACCGAGGCATGGCGTTCCTCCGGATAGCAACGTCGGGCGAGAAGATGCGTTCATTCCGCTAAGGCGATTATAACGCGGCGATCGGGCAATGCCAACAGTGCAAATTTGATTGATGACAGGCGGACTCGCTCCTCTTCGGAAACCCTACGAGGAGCGGCTAAACGCTCATTGCTTTCGCAAGGTCAGAACCGCAAGCTCCGGGCGCACGCCGAAACGGAAGCGCCAGCCGAAGCCGACGCCCTTGTTCACGTAGAGATGCGAATCCAAATGCCGGTAAAGGCCCGCGGCGAATTGACGGCCCTTGCGGCCGAGAAAAAAGCGGCCGAGGCCGGGCCAGTTGATTTGTCCACCGTGCGTATGACCGCTGAGCATCAAGTCGCAACGATGTTCGCCGAGCAAGTGAATGGTCTGCGGATTGTGCGCGAGTAAAATCCGGGGCGTGCGCGGGCAGAGATCTTTCATGGCCAAATCGGGATTGCATTCGCCCGACCAGAGATCGTCGAGTCCGGTGAGGTGAATCAGGCAACCATCGCGTTCCAGCGGAATGGACTCATTGCGGAGGACGCGAATACCCGCATCGGTGAGCGCGGCTGCCACGGCCGCGTGCAAGCCGCGATGCCGGCGAAAGCCCGTGGCATTGCGGACAGAAAAATCGTGGTTGCCGAGGACCGCGAAAACGCCGAATGGAGCCCGCAAGCGTTCGAGCATGCGGGTCACGCTATCGACATGGCGATAACCCTTGTGAATGAAATCGCCGGTCAGGGTGATGAGGTCGGACTGTTCGGCCAGCGTCGAATCAATGGCCCGGTTCAAATAATCGTCAGGCAGGTGATGGCCGCCATGAATATCGGAAAGTTGAGCGATCTTGAAATTGTTGAAGACCGTCGGCAATTCGAGAATGGGAATGTCGGGCCGATTGATTTCGAGCCAGGTCGGCTCGATGCGGCGACCATAACTGACCCGTGCCCATGTCCGCCCCACCCAGTGGGCGGCACGCACGGAAAACGGGTGTGGCACGATTAGGCGAGACGTGTCTTCGCTCATCACGTTCCGTGGCAAAGTGAGGAACAAGAATGGCCAGCAACGCACCCGGATATTGTGGGACGTCGCTGGCCAAATGTCAAATTGGTCAATGTACTCCTCACGCTCCGCGTGAGGAAAAAACCTCACGCGGAGCGTGAGGGGTACCTTTCAGTCGCCGAGATCTTCTTCTGCTTCCTCTTCATCATCGGCATCATCATCATCGTCGTCGTCATCATCCAGATCATCGTCGAGGTCATCGTCCAGATCGTCGTCGAGATCGTCATCGTCCTCTAGATCGTCGTCAAATTCTTCGTCTTCATCGAGGTCGTCGAAGTCTTCATCGTCATCGAAGTCCTCGTCGTCATCGAAGTCTTCGTCGTCTTCTTCATCGTCGTCTTCTTCTTCGTCATCATCATCTTCATCATCGTCTTCGAGGTCGTCGTCCTCGACGTCGGCAGCCCAGACCGGAGCCGATTCGATGAAGTGACTCATCCAAGGCGTAAACGCCGGCTCGGCTTCGGCCTTCAGGGTGAGCAAAGATAACAGGGATGAGCGGCCGAACATTATGTGTTCCTCAATCACGCAGATCAGAAAAGTCCTATTCCCCAGCGGCTTCATGCTTCCGTGCATCGAAAGTTGCCGCTCACCAACGAACCGGCGGGGAACCAAGCCGGCTCATGGAGTTGATTGGACAGATATTCACGAAAGAGATCAACCCCATTCGACGAGAATTTTCGCCGTCGCTTCCATAACCGATCTACAGTAGGGGCTCGGTATTTCGTAGACGATTCTTAGGAAAGAATCCCTACCTTGTCAAGCGTACCTGTTTGTTTTGAATGTTCTCCATCGATCTCGTTGACGTTGTCTCGGAATCATGGGGAATCCGGCTTGAGGAAAGCCGAGAATTTCACGCCGATTTCATCAAACTTCGGGTCGAATTCGCCGCTCATAGGAGTCCTTTCGAATGTCCGATGCCTTGGCCGATCCAATTCAAAGGCGTTTGCCGGACGGAGGACCTGTATATGTCGAGACGCCAGCCAATCTAAGCGACTTTCCGGGCTGGGCGGCCGAGCCCTGGAACACCGGTTCGGCATGCCTTTTTGTTTTGATCGCCCTGGTATGGGCATGGTTGTTGAAAGGGCGTTACCGCCAGTACCCCTTCTTGACGATGTGCGTGCCCATCCTGTTGACCGGAGGCATTGGCGGCGTCCTGTTTCATGGCCTTCGCCAGCATCGCGCTTACTTTCTAATGGATGTTATTCCGATCTTTCTGCTTGGCTTATTCGTGGCACTTTGGATCTGGATTCGCCTTGGCCCGAAAATTCGCCATCTCCTCGGTGTCATGGCCTTACTCGCGTTCCTGCAATTAGTGGCACGCGTTCAATTGCCGCCGCAGTCGGCCATTAACGTCTCCTACGCTTGTCTGGCCTTCATGGTCCTGTTGCCAATCGTCTTGGCCCTCGTGCGGACGAAATTTCGTTACGCCGGGTGGATTTACACCGCTTTCGCCTGTTTCGCGATTGCCTTGCTCTGTCGATTCGCTGACACGACCCGGCCACCACTATTACCGATGGGAACGCACTGGCTCTGGCACGTCTTTGGAGCGTGTACGACGGTGGCACTGAGTATGTATGTGTATCGGATTGAAGGGATTTCGTTGCGGAGTGAAAACGCGCGAGTCTCCGGCAACCCTACGACTCCCGGCTAAACGATTAACCGCTCCTAGCAGGGTTTCCGAAGAGGAGCGCGGTTGATTACCGCGGCACGAGTTCGTTCGACAGAGTCAGTGGATTCGTCGGGAAGAAAAGATACGGCATACCGTTGTACAGGTAGTGGGGCTGCGGGTAGAGCATCACACGCGGCTTGGAGAAACCCTGTCTGTCAAGCGCCCACCATTTCACCTGTGCATACGGGTCGGGCAGAAAGTAGCCGGGAAGAATCGGCCCCATGGGCCCCATCGGCACCGAATACACGATCACTCCGGGCTTTGGGATCGCTTCAACCGTTCGCGGCATCGGTGCCAGTTCGGGTTTTGGTTCTTGAGCGCGCAGGCCCGAACCAAGCGCCAGAACGGCGCTCAAAGTCAGAAACAGTCGGCACATAATGAAAGGCTCCGGTTCAGGAGGACAGGGAGGCGATTCCCTCCGAAATGACTTCCGTGAGCAGCGGCGGTTTCTTGCCGAACTTGGTTTCGTACTCCGCCTGCGACGATTGCAGGCGAATCTTGATCTTACTCTCTTGGTGCAGAAAAATATCGGAAAATTTGTGATCCAGGAACGGATTTCGGAAACGATCGAGCGTTTGGCGGGCGAAAAGCTCCGGTTCCTCAACCCGTCCTTTGAGTAACGGAACGATCTCTTCATTCAAAAGCCGGTTCAACCAGGCTTCGAGTACCGGGTCGGCAATGGCTTCGCGGACGAGCTTGAAGCCGCGCGGCACCGCCTTGATGAGCAGGGCTGTGTGGGCCGCATTCAGAATCCGCACCTTCCGCAAAAAGTAGGGTTTCACGTCGGGAGTCCGCGTGATGGCCGGGTGTTTGATGAACGGATACGCCTTGGCCTTCTCTTCGAGCGCGAAAAACGCGAACGGCTCACCGACGATCACCATCGGATCGGTCGCCAGCAGCGGATGATCCTTGGGAGTGCCGGAAACGATACGATCGACCAGCGTGTGCAGCCAGACGCATTCGTTCGATAGCCAGGTCTTGAGGGCGGGGGCTAGCTTCCACCTGTCGCACAGGTCGAGTTGCGTCTTCAGCAGCAAGTCGGCGTTGCCTTCCATGAGTTCGCACGGGATGATCGTGAGGCCAGGTTGCCCCGCTTCGAAACGTTCACGAAGCAAAAGAAGTAACTTGGCCGGAAACGACTTGGGCGGAGCACTTTCAGCAGTATCTGAAGCATCGAGCGTGTAGCCGGCTTCGGTGGTGTTCGACAGGACATATTTCAATTCGGGGGAACGAGCGATTCGGCGAATTTCGTCCCATGCGGATCCCGCGACGAGGGCGCGCGAAACGCTGGTGCATTCCTCGACACGGTCGATGACTTTGCCATCCTCGTAGCCGCGAATGACGACGTGGTATATTCCACCCTGCTTGGCGAGCGCACTGGCCCGGTCTTCACCAGTCGATTGCACAATGACGACCCGGCCGACGTTTTGGCCTTCCAGGTTCGCCTGGTGGATGAAAAGATCGGCAAAGGCGCGGAGGAAACGGCCTGAACCGAACTGCAAAATTGTCTCAGGGAGAGTGTTCATCGATCATGATCTCTTGGTCCGGCGACAACGTTCAGCGTAAAACGAATGGGTGGCACCGCCCAGGGAGAAAATCGCCATGAGAAACTGAATTTCGCTCGCAGGCGCGTCAGGTAAACACTCTCTTGTTTCGACGAGGAATTGCGTGGCCTCTACCCAATCGACGGCGAAAGTTGGACTCATTTATGGTCTCGCGGCCTATATCTTGTGGGGGATCGTGCCCCTTTACTTCAAAGCGATTCAACAGGTGCCGGCTCGTGAAGTCCTCGTTCATCGAATCATCTGGTCGGCGTTGCTGCTTCTTGTCCTGATCGGTGCCGCCGGTCGTTTTCCCGCATTAGTCAATGCCTTCCGGACGCGACGGATCATTGGCCGCTTGATCCTGAGCACGCTGATGATCTCCGCCAATTGGTATGTCTTTATCTACTCGGTACTTACGAATCAGATCCTTCAGGGAAGTCTCGGTTACTTCATGCTGCCGATCGTCAACGTGGCGATCGGGACGATCTTCTTTCGAGAAAGTATGCGTACCTCGCAATGGCTGGCCCTCGGGTTCGCGGTGGTCGGCGTTGTGGTTCTGACGCTCTGGCTCGGACAACTACCGTGGATCGCGCTGACCTTGGCGGTCTCATTCTCGATCTACGGCATCCT
>JAIOQJ010000785.1 GCA_021413475.1 Planctomycetota bacterium
ACTGAGCAACGTGTGGATAGAGTTCGCTGACTTCGATCCCCGACTGGCCGTGCTTGCTGAACTTGAACGGCGACTTCATGAGCTTGGAGTTGTTGCGCTCGATCATGATGCTCGACGGTGCCAACTGACCGTCGTATTTGACCAGGCCGGGCTTTGGATCGAAGGTGTCAACCTGCGAAGGCCCGCCGTTCATGAACAGATGAATGATGTGCTTGGCACGTGGAGCGGCGTGCGCCAGCTTCGGCGCAAGCGGATCGGCAGCGAGCAAGCCCTGATCTTGCAAGATGCCGGCGAGACCAACAACACCCAAGCCGGTGCCGGTTTGCTGAAGCATGGAACGCCGCGAGATCGGGAATGACATGGACCTAACTCCGGTCTCGTTTGGCGAGCGGGGTCGCGTAAGCGCCCCGTGGAAAAGCATAATACAAACACGGGGCGCTTACGCAACCCCGCTCCAGATTGCTAATCAATCAACATACATCAGTTCATTACTACCGAGCAGGGCCTGTGCGAACCGCTCCAGGCGAGTCAGCGTGGCCTTACCCTTATCGTCAATGTCTACGTCATTCGTTGAAAGGTATTGCAACGCGAGTTGCAATTCGGCATCGCTGGCCGGGCGGGCGAAGACCAGGGAATAAGCCCGCCGTACACGGGCGGAATTGTCCATCGATTCGGTTTGAAGCCGTGCCGCCAGGGCCTTGGCTTGCTCGATGACGAACGGGCTATTGAGTACGAACAGTTGCTGTTGCGGGACCGTGGTCTCTGTCCGTTTCTCGCTGGTGATATTGGCATCGGGGAAGTCGAACAACCGCAGCAAGCCGTTGAGTTCGTGACGGCTCACTTTCCCGTAAACCGTGCGGCGTTTGTTGCTGGCCGAGGCCAAATCGGTGGTCTGCCCGCCCATCGTCGGATCCAACTTGCCCGACACAAACAACAGCGAGTCGCGCCACGATTCGATATCGAGCCGTTGGCGGCTCATCCGCCAGTGGAGGCGGTTGTCGGCGTCGACGGTGAGATTTTGCGGGTCGTCGGCACTGCTGAGTTGGTAGGTGGCGGAGAGCATGATGTCGCGGTGCAGCGTCTTGATTGACCAGCCCGATTCGATGAAGCGGGTTGTCAGGTAGTCCAACAATTCTGGGTGCGTCGGCCGTTCACCGAGCGAACCGAAGTTGCTCGGCGTGCCCACGATGCCGGTACCGAAGTGCCAGGCCCAGACGCGGTTGACGATCACTCGGGCCGTCAGCGGATTCGCTTTCGACGCAATCGACTCGGCCAGTTCCAGACGGCCGCTCCCCTTCGAGAACGGCGTCGGATTGTCGCCGGAGAGAACGCGGAGGAAACGCCGCGGTGCGACGTCGCCCAAGTTCTTGTAGTTCCCGCGCAGATAGACCTTCATGTCCCCCGCCGTCCCTTCGGCAATGCCGTGGGCGATGGGGAACTTGGTTTCGATCTTCTCCGGGGCGTCCTTCCGCAGAGCGACTGCGGTCTCTTGCATCTTCGCCAATGCCTGCTTCTTCTCGGCAGACAGCTTGGCCTTCAATTCGTCGTCGCTCAGGAAAAAGAGCCCCTTATCACCGAAGAGCGTTTGCAGCAGAGCCGCCTTGTCCTTGTCGGCTTTCCCCGCTTTCTGATCCGCGAGTGCGGCCAGGGCGTATTGCTGGCACGCCTCCGACGCGAGTACGACCTCGGTACTCTTGGCCGATTCGGTCTGTTTCGGCAACTTCCGCCACGACGCGAGGGCCGGGATATTCGGTTCGCCGTCGAGGTACTTGAGCCAGCGTTCGAGCGCGGCCGCGTTCAGGTTATCCGCCTTGGCCTGCTCGCGGGCCGTCCACTTCGGCTCTTTTTGTCGGCGTTCCTGAATGGTCCGGACCGCCTTCAAATAGAGAGCGATCTGCCCCGCCTGTTCCGGAGCGACGGCTGCCTTCTCGGTGCGGAAGAACGCTTTGACTTTCTCTTCCGCTTCGCGGGCCAGCTTCAGGTCACCCTCGTACTTCTTGGTCGCTTCCGCTGTCGCCAGCGGGAAGTCGACCAGCTTGGAACTGTTGAAGACGCCCGCCAGCGAATAATAATCGAGCGTCGGCACCGGATCGAATTTGTGATCGTGACAGCGAGCACACGCCACCGTCAAACCGAGCAGGCCGCGCGAGAGCGTATCGACACGCTCGTCGAGTTCGTCCGAAAGTGCCTTAAGGATCTCGGTGTTGTCCTTGTAATACTGGGCCCCGAGCCCGAAGAAGCCGAGGGCGGGCAGATGCTTGAGCCGTTCCGCGTCGTCGGTGAGCATCAGATCCGCGGCCATCTGCAATTTGACGAAGCGATCGTACGGCATGTCGTCGTTGATGGCATCGATGACCCAGTCGCGGTAGCGATAGGCGCTCGTATTCGGCTTGTTGCCGAACGTGTGCGCCTGGTCCTCCGCATAGCGGGCCACGTCGAGCCAGTGCCGGCTCCAGCGTTCGCCGTACTGCTTGCTGGCGAGCAGGCGATCGATGACCTTCGCGAAAGCATCGGCCGAATTATCTTTGACAAACGCTTCCACATCTTCCGGCGTCGGCGGCAGGCCGGTCAGATCGAAGGTTGCTCGGCGAATTAGCTCGCGCTTCCCGGCGGGAGCCACCGGACGCAGTTTCTCGGCTTCGAGCCGGGCCAGGATGAAGTGATCGACCGCATTCTTCGGCCACGCGGCATTCTGAACCTTGGGCAACTCGGCTTTACGGGGAAGCTGGAACGACCAGAATTGCCGGGCCTTGGTGAAATCAATTTGCTCAACCGCCGGCTTCTTGCCGTCACGCGGGTCGGCCGCCCCGGTTTCGATCCATTTGACAAAGTCCGCGACAACTGCCTCGGACGCCTTTCCGGCGGGCTCGCACTTGGCCACTTGTCGCCGCAAGGCTTGGATCAGCAAACTCTCTTTCGGCTTGCCGGCCACGAGAGCCGGGCCTTTGCTTCCGCCCTTTAATGCGGCTTCTTTCGTATCGAGACTGAGACCGCCGAGTTGCTTGCCGGTCGCGGAGTGGCACTGATAACACTGCTCGACAAGCACCGGCCGGATCTTCGTTTCAAAGAACGTGAGATCTCCCTCGGCCCGCAAGGGACCAAAGGAAACCAGCAAACCGCACACGACGAGCGTCGAGAGCCGGCAAGCCTTCATGAATGCACTCCTGATCGCGAACCGAAAAATGACAGACGGAGGCCGCCTGATGGTGGGGTGGGCGCAGCACGGGGCAATCTGGCAGGTATGGATGAGTTTACTCGGTGAGAGTGTACGGATGGAAGGTTATTTTTGGATTTCTAGGAAAAGTTCGGGACGGCGTCTGCGGAGTGGCAAACCTCTCAGGGCGGGACTTGACGCGATCGGCCTGCGTGTGCTCCGGCGTTTGAGCAAAAAGGCATTTTGACAGAGTACCGGATCGATCGTACAAATTGACCGTCCCCCTTTCGTTCATTGCATGATTTTCGCACACCCTGGTGCAACGAAAGGCCGATTCTTGCAACGCATTCCGAGCGTTTTGCAACTCATTTCACGTGTTTTGCAACGGATTCCGAACGTTTTGCAATTCATTTAACTCGTTTTGCAACGGATTCCAGGCGTTTTGCAATTTATTTATCAAGTAACAAAGGCAAAAAACGAACGACCCCTTTTTAACCCACGGTTGGCGTTGCTCTCTTCGCCGCCGGTCCGGTAAACTCTTGAAAAGAGATCAGGCCTGATCGTTGAGCCAAGGAGGGCGACGCGATGGTTACTCTACGTTTCGAGCGTGAACCAACTGGTAGTGTCTATAGGGTCGCCAAGGAACGGGTGGACGAGTATTTTCGCACCACCGGTAAGAGTCGCCGGGCCGGCGGATTGCTTGCCTTCAAGGCGGTCTTGCTCGTTTCGCTCATCGTCGGTTCCTATACCGCGATTATCTTGCAGGTGTGGGATACCTGGACGTTCATTCCGCTTGGGTTGGTCTTCGGGATCGCGGCCTTGTTGCTGGCGATCAACATCGGCCATGATGCTTCCCATCAAGTTGTGGCAAGCAGCCCCGTTTTGAATAATGCCATCCAACGCTTGTGTTTCATCCTGGTCGGCGTGGACGGCTACCTGTGGCGGCTACGGCACATCAAGTCCCATCACCTGTTTCCGAATGTGAACGGGTCCGATACGGACATCGACGAGAATCCGTTTGTCCGCCTCTCGCCGAACCAGCCGTGGCGTTGGCATTTTCAATTCCAGCACCTCTATGCTCCGTTCGCGTACTTGTTCGCCGCGCTGCAAACGACCGTCTGGGGCGACTTCGTGTACCTATTCAAAAAACGCCTGGCGAACATGGTCGACATCTCGCACCCGCCGCACGAGTATGTCTTGTTTGTTCTCTGTAAGGCCGCCTATTTCGCGGTCGTTTTGGCGATTCCGCTGGCGGTTCTCGACTTGCCGTGGTGGCAAGTCGTGCTCGGCTTCATGGTGGTCAACGGCTGTGCCTCGTTCCTGTTTGTGCTGCTGCTCATCGGTACTCATTTCGCCGACCTGGCCGACTTCCCCGTGCCCAACGCGGACGGCAGCGTCGGCCGAACCTGGGCGGACCACAACATGGCGACCGCCTGCGACTGGTCGCCACACAACTGGATCGCTCACTTCATCTCGGGCGGCTCGAACGCCCACGCGTCGCATCATCTCTTTCCGCGTGTGTGCCACACCCACTACCCCGCCATCGCCCGGATCATTGAGGCGACCGCCGCGGAATTCGGTGTGCGATATAACGCGGTGACTCTGTGGGGGATGATAAAGTCGCATCTTCGCTTGCTTTATCAACTCGGCCGAAGGCCGATGTTGGCGACGAACAAGCCCGTTCTATCTCGCCGAATGACGGAGCGGTCACGCGTGCCGGTCGAAGTTCAGAGTTGAGAAAGAGGGAGACAATTCTCCGGAAAATGATCAGACAAATCGAATTTGGCAGTATACGATCTTCCTGAGAGTAAATCGGGGAACCATTTACCGCAATCCGCACGCTTCCATCACATCCAGGAGTTGCAGAATGTTTCGATCCATCATCTTTTCCACCGCGGTTTTGGCATTCGGCTTACTAGGTGGCAGCCGCGCCTCGGCCGCCCATCCGCAGTTACACGAAGCCATTCATGATTTGCGGCTCGCACATGGGGAACTAAAAAAAGCCGATAACAATTACGGCGGCCATAAGGAAAAGGCAATGCACGCGATTGAGGCTGCCTACCGCCAGACCGAAAAGTGCCTGGAAGCTGCGGGCGACAAGTACAATCCCAGCTTCGTTCCTCCAGGCGGTCTCAAAAAGAACCACAAGAATCAACACAATCTTCGGCATGCTCTCGTGAAGTTGCGCGAGGCAAATAAAGATCTGAAGGACGCTTCCGGAAATTTCGGCGGCCACAAGAAGAAAGCACTCGAAGACATCGATGTGGCTATCAATCAGGTGGAAAAGTGTATTGAGCACATCAAATGATTGAGAAATCGCTGCACCGAACCTGGGCGACGGCATCGCCGTTTTCAAATAGTGGGCCGTAAATGCTCAGAACGGAAACGGTTGCTGGAAATCCAAAGCTGAACATGTTAGAATCCTTTTGAATGTGAAGGCATGCCACCTTCATCTCTCTCCCCGCCAGAATATCGCCTTCCCCGCCAGCCGTATTCCTTTTGTCAGTGAATATGAACAAAACAACTGCCTCCAAATCGGGATACCGCGCCGGCTGCCTGTTCGTTTCAGGATGGCTGATGCTCTGCACTCCGTCGGGCTTGTCCGCGCAAGAAGTTAAATCAAAACCGGTGATGGTCGGCCAAGATGTCGACTGGAACAAAGCTCGCCAATTTTGGGCGTTTCAGCCTCCCGTCAAATCGCCCCTGCCGAAAGTCAAAGACGCGGCCTGGCCCGTGCGCGAAATCGATCACTTCATCCTTGCCGAGTTGGAAAAACGCCAGTTGAAGCCCGTCGGCGCCGCGAGCAAGCGCGACCTGTTACGGCGTGCGACGTTCGGCCTGACGGGCTTGCCGCCAACGCTGGAAGAGATGGACGCGTTTCTGAAAGACGATTCTCCGACCGCATTTGCAAAAGTTGTTGATCGCTTGCTGGCCTCGCCACATCACGGCGAACGCTGGGGGCGTTACTGGCTCGATATTTCACGCTATGCCGAGGACAAGGCCCTGGCTTTCGTGAACACCCGGCCGCATGCCTATCGCTATCGCGATTGGGTGGTACAGGCTCTAAACAACGATATGCCGTACGATCGCTTCTTGCGTTTGCAGTTGGCCGGCGATCTGGTGAGCGATCCTGAACCGGACCCGTTCGTCAAGCTGGCGGGGCTCGGCTTCCAAGGTTTGGGAGCCGAGTATCATCGCGGCTCAGTGACGGCCCAGGTGATCGCGGACGAACTCGACGATCGAGTAGACACTCTCACGCGCGGCCTGCTGGGACTGACCGTCGCGTGCGCCCGTTGCCACGATCACAAGTACGACCCGATCCCGACGCGCGACTACTATTCCCTCGCGGCGGCCTACAACGGTTCGAACCTCGTCGAGAAGGCCTTGGTCGATGCCCCCATCTTCGAGAAATTCAAAGCGTGGGAGAAGCAATCGAAAGACGCCGAAGCCAAGTTGAATCAATGGCTGAAAGACCAGGCTCGCGAAACCACGAAGGCGGCCGTCGCCGAGGCGGGAAAGTATCTGCAAGTCGCCTGGCAGGTGCGAGTCCTTCAACAACACAAGGTCGCGACCACCATCGCCGACGTCGCGAAAAGGGAAAAACTCAACCCGATCCTTTTGGATCGAATCGTCAAATTCCTGGAGCAAGGCAAGTTCGACAAGCTCGACCCGGCCGTCAAAACCTGGGTGACGGCATCGCAAAAAGCGAGCGAGGCCGCTCAGCCTGAAAAGAACATGGTTGCCGTTCCCGAGGCTTTGCGCAAGGCGACCGACGAGTTACAACGCGCAATTCAAACGGCTCTTCCGCAGGCGAACGCCAAGGAACCGCCCAATCTGTTGAAGACGCTCTGGCTGAATCCCAACACGCTCTTCTTCGTCAACGAGAAGGAGGCCGTAAATTTCTTGCCCGACTCGGCACAGAAGGAATTTGCGGCACGCAAAGCGGAAGGGGAACGGATCCGCAAAGAAGCACCACCGACACCGCCGATGGGCCACGCGATCACCGGCGGCGGCACGGCCATGCGGGTCAACATGCGCGGCAACGTCGAGCAACTCGGCGAACCGGCACCGCCCGGTTTCCTCCGCATCCTGCCGACGGCGACCAAGACCAACGACAAGTTCACGCGTCTCGAACTTGCCGAGGCGATCGCGTCGCCCAAGAATCCGCTGACGGCACGCGTCATCGTCAATCGCGTCTGGCATTATCATTTCGGCCGAGGGATCGTTGGCACGCCGAGCAACTTCGGCTTCCTCGGCGACCGGCCGACGCATCCCGAACTGCTCGACACCTTGGCGGTTCGCTTCATGGAAAACGGCTGGTCGCTCCACTGGCTGCACCGCGAGATCATGCTCTCGCGGGCCTATCAACTCAGTAGTGCCAGCGTTTCGCAAAATGCCGAGAAGGACCCAGAGAATCAATACCTCTGGCGGCACACGCCGCGCCGGCTCGATTTCGAAGCGTATCGCGACACCTGGCTGGCGGTCTCCGACCGCCTCGACCGCACCCGCGGCGGCCCCTCGGTCGATTTGAATCAGGCGGACAATGTTCGCCGTACGCTCTACGCGAAAATCAGCCGGGTGCATCCCAACTCGCTCTTGGTTCTCTTCGACTTCCCCGACGCGAATGTCACCAGCGACCGCCGGAGTGTAACAACGGTGCCCCAGCAACAGTTGTTCGTGCTCAACAGCGACTTCACCATCGAGACGGCCAAGGCCTTCGCGAAACGCCTCGAAAAAACCGCTCCGCGCGAGGAAGATCGTGTTTCCCTCGCGTTCCGCTTGGCCTACGGCCGTGAACCGTCGGCGGTCGAGAAGCAAGCGAGCGAGGAGTTTCTACGCGACGCCCGCACGCCGCGAATGACCGACAAGCTGACCGCGTGGGAGCAGTTTGCCCAGGCGATTCTGGCGTCGAATGAGTTTTTGTGGGTGGATTGAAGAAATTGTCCAAGCACTTCGGGTCGAATAGGAACGTAATCCAATGAGCAGTGCAACGCCCCTCTGCAGGACGATTAGCATTTTTGCGTTTCAGGGTCGCCGTTCCCGACGTTTTGCGGCTGCTTTCTTGAGTGCACTCGCTGATGAAAAGAAGGGCCGCGGTATTGGCCCCAGTTCCTTCGATTGTCTGCTTTTTACTGGCCATACTGGCGTATCGACTGACGGAGGTGCCACCATCTATGGGTTTAACCCTGACAACCAAGGCGTCGCGGTCTGGCAATCGATGGATCGACTCAAGAAGGGGGAAGCGTTTCCCGGAGTGGTTTGTGACGACACATCTGTGTTCTTGACGGCACAAAGCCTTGGGATAATGGTGTTGTCATTCGAAATCGTCCTGCCCGATCCCCAATTCCAGACCTTCCTGGGGAATCTTGACACTGAGCGCAAAACCAGTCAGTATTCATATGGCTTCCCATATGGCGACGGAGAATGCAACTGCATCACGTGGCTGGAACGCTTGGGCTTGCCCTTGCTAACGGGGCGCATGAATGAGTTCGTTGGCATGCCGGGGGTATCATCCCATTCAAGCCGTCGTTTCGGTCGATGCGTTATTTGAGGTATCCGAGTCATGAATCACGTCCTATCAAACGTCAGAAAAGACGAAGAACATCTTGGTGACCTCGCCATGAAGTTTAGAGGTACTAGGCACGACGAGGAAAGAGAGGTTATTGCCAAGGATTATTCGCAAACGGTACACCGTTTGATTGAAAGCGGCGGTTGGGACGAAATGCCGGCACCCGAAGATGAACTTCCCGAAGAATGGATGCCGAAAGAGTACGTTGCATTTTGGACAGAGTTGTAGGTTCGTGCGGATACGCAGGTGAACCTATCGGACCTTGAGAGGACAGTTCATGGCGACGGACATCATGACACGTGAAACCCTTGACGATCTTTATAACGTCGAGGGCAAAGCGGAATTGATCGCGGGAAGGATCGTTCATTTTATGCCCAGCGGAGACTTACCCAGTAGTGCCGCATTTGAAATTGCGGTATCCCTTCGAGCTCATGCGAAAACGACTGGAAACGGAAGAGCCTACACGGACGGCGTCGGTTACTCGGTACCTGAACTTCTTTCAGGTCGAGAATCCTTTTCGCCCGATGCATCATTTTACGACGGGCCCCTTCCAATCAACCGCATGCGTTTTATTGAAGGTGCTCCTCAATTCGCCGCAGAAGTGCGAAGCGAGAACGATTACGGTCCCGCAGCAGAGTCGAAAATGGCCGCGAAGCGTGCGGATTACTTTGCGGCCGGCACACTCGTCGTGTGGGACGTTGATCCAGAAGCGAAGACCGTCGCAATGTATAAATCCACGGTCCCGACCCAGGCGATTGTCTTCCATGCTGGTGATATTGCGAATGCGGAACCTGCCGTGCCGGGATGGCGGTTAGCCGTCGATGATATATTTGTCGAGTGATAAGGCTTGGTGAGTTAATCCTAACGAGTAGCAATATGCTCCCGAACAATCTCCTATCCCGCCGCGACATGCTCACCCGTTGCGGTACTGGTTTCGGCATGATCGGTCTCGCGGGCACTCTGGCCGCGGAGACGCCGGTCGCTAGCCCGTTGACGTCGAAGATGCCGCATCATGCGGCCAAGGCGAAGCACATCATTCATTTGTACATGAACGGTGGGCCGTCGCAGGTCGATACGTTTGACCCGAAGCCGGCGCTTGCCACTTTCCAGGGTCAGCGGCCCGCGAGCATTGTCGGGTTGCGCACCGAGAACGGCACCGGAGGATTGAAGCCTTCTCCCTTCAAGTTCCTTCGCAGCGGCCAATCGGGTCTGCCGGTCAGCGAGATTTACTCGCACGTCGCCAAGCATGCCGACGATCTCTGCGTGATCCGGTCCATGTACACCGACATCCCCAACCACGAACCGTCGATGTTCATGATGAACAGCGGCCATGTGCAAGCCTTGCGACCCAGCTATGGTTCGTGGATGGTCTACGGTCTCGGTACCGAAAACCAGAATCTGCCGGGCTACATCGTGCTTGCCCCCGGGTTGCCGGTGAACGGGGCCGCCAACTGGAGCAATCGGTTCCTGCCGGGGATCTACCAGGGCTGCCACATCAACTTACCCATCGGCTA
>JAIOQJ010000786.1 GCA_021413475.1 Planctomycetota bacterium
TGCTTCCCTTGGCGGAGAAGGTGCTCGGATTGCTCCCCGTTACCGCTTCGTATTGCTCTTGCGTCGTTTCGGTTGTCGCCATGTAGAACGGCTTGGTGATCGTGATTTCAGGCAGATTATTGTTGATCTTGTTCCCAAGCACTCCCATGCGAAACCTCCCCGGCGGGATCAGCACCACTTCGAGCGTCGCGCCTTTGGGTAATTCAAGTTGCAGGCGCTCGGGAATGTTCAGATACGCCGCCCAATCCGTTCGGGCTTTGTCGGCTTGCTCTTTCGTGAACGGCGCTCTCAGCAAAGCGGGCGAATTGGCAACCACCACCGATTTGGGCTCAATGGGCTTCTTGTTGGGGCCTTCCGTCGCTTTTGATTCCCCCTCTGTTTTGCCCTTCGACATCTTGTTGACGAGGAAGAAACCGCCCGCGAGCAGGACGATCGCGCCGAGTGCCAGCGTCATCCACATCTTCGACTTGCTCTTCACCGGCTTTCGTATTTCTGACTTCCCGGAAGTTCGTGGGCGGACGGCGGAGGGCTGTTTTCTAGGCGCTGGCATCGCGACCGGAATCTCGGTCTGCGACGAGTCGATATCGGCGAATGGATTGTCCACGACGGTTGGCGTAGGTGCCATGTACGCCATTTCCGGCACTCCCGCGTTCGCCGGTTTTTCAATGGCTTCCAACGCTTCCGCGACTTCCTCCGCCGACGCGGGACGTCGCTCGCGATCCTTGGCCAACAAGCGGTTAATGAGCCGTTCCAGATCCGCCGGAACATTCGGGTTAACTTGACTCGCTGGTGTCGGCGTTTCAGTGCCCAGCGCCATCAACACCGCCATCGTGCTTGCCCCGTTGAACGGTTGCCGGCCGGTGCAGAGGCGATAGAGCACCACGCCCAAGCTGAACAAGTCGCTGCGGTGGTCGAGCGGCTTACCGTAGGCTTGTTCAGGCGACATAAAGGCGGGAGTGCCGACCACCGCGCCGCTCTTGGTGATATGGGAGTCGTCCTTTTCCTCGCGGGCCAGGCCGAAATCGAGGATCTTCACCCGGGCTTTCGGTGCTTCCAGCCAGATATTGGCGGGCTTGATGTCGCGGTGGATCAACCCTTCCACATGCGCGGCCTGCAAACCCTCGGCGATTTCGCGGCCGATTCGCACGGTCATGCTGAGCGGTAGCTCGCCTTTTTCCTTCAGATATTGATCGAGCGGTGTGCCTTTGAGGAACTCCATGGCGATGAACGGGATGCCGTTCACTTCATCGACTTGATAGATCCTCACGACATTATCGTGATTGAGCTTGGCCGCGGCGCGTGCCTCGCGGAGAAAACGCTCGCGGGCGGACGAAACCCTCGCGAACTTCGGCAGCATGACCTTGATGGCGGCCATCCGGCGCAAGTTCGCATCTTCGCCCAGGAGCACCAATCCCATGCCGCCGTGGCCGAGTTCTTTCAAGATGCGATAGCGTTCCAGCCGGCCAATCTCTCCTTGGCCTTGGGCGGGTGCCAGAACGGAGCGCAAATCGACTTCGTCCTCCTCGGTCTCGCCGGCGCGAAAACCTTCGGCGTCGCTTTGGACGCTCGATTGGGTCACAGATGAACTCAAGCGAGAACCGGGAACCTTCACAGGCTTGACGGGATCGGGCATGGCTAAATCCCCAGGGGAAGAGATATGCGGATAGCATAATCGGGAGATCGCGATGTGAACAAGAACAAAATGTCTTTTGAGAAGAAGTAAATTGATCGTTGTTTTCACATCCAGAAAGAGAAATCGTGGACAATACTGGTGCGTCCGATCCTTTGCCGTGTGGCACTCACCAATTGGCTCTATGTTTACCCGTCGATTCCGTGGTTTTACATTCTGCATTAAGGTGGTCTTTCTGGAATCCTAGGTGGCCGTCGTGATAGGAGGATCCCGTATGCAAACCCAAGATACAAACTTCGTTGTCCGGGCGATGCGGCCTGATGATCTCGCGTTGATCCGTTCTTGGACGGCAGCCGAGGGGTGGAATCCAGGGCTTCACGATGGACCCTGCTTTTTGGCGACCGACCCCGAGGGGTTCTTCGTCGGCGAACTCGACGGCCAGCCGATCTCCAGCATCTCGTGCGTTGCCTACGGCGATTCATTCGGGTTTCTCGGTCTCTACATCGTGAAGCCAGAATTTCGAGGGCTGGGATTTGGCATGCGCACCTGGCAAACCGGGATTGCACGGCTCGGCACGCGAAACGTGGGACTGGACGGTGTTCTTGCCCAAAAAAGTAACTATGAGCGGTCGGGTTTTTCCTTTGCCTACCATCACATCCGTTACCAGGGGGAGGGCGGAGGAACGATTCCGCCGGGGCTTGTTCGTCTCTCGACCATTCCGTTCGAAGAGGTCCTTGCCTACGATGGTCTATGCTTTCCAGCTGCCCGGCCAACGTTTTTGCGCGGCTGGCTGGCGTTGGCCGAATCCGTGGCGCTGGGCTGCCGGCGGAAAGGCCGTCTGGCCGGTTTCGGGGTGGCACGGCGGTGTGTGGAGGGATTCAAAATCGGCCCACTATTCGCCGATGATTTCGCGGTCGCGGAACAGCTGCTCCAAGGCCTGAGCGCCGAAACCGGTGGTCGGTTTTATCTCGACATCGCCGAAGAGGCCGAGAACCCCGCCGCCAGTGAGTTGGTCAAGCAATTCGGAATGGTGGAGACGTTTCGGGTCGCCCGCATGTACACGAAGGGTCGGCCACGGCTGGATGCGAGCCGGGTCTTCGGGATTACAACGATGGAATTGGGATAGGGGAAACAGATGACACCATGTAATTCGCTTAGCAGTAGGCGGTGCGGCCCCTGCGAAGGGGGAATGTTGCCGCTGCCGCATGGCCAGGCCGCGGCACTTCTGGCGGAAGTTCCTGCATGGAAATTGACAACCGACGGCCAGCGGATTCGACGCGATTGGCGGGTGAGGGACTTCCTGACCGGTTTGGACTTCTTTCGTCGGGTGGGTGAACTGGCCGAAGCGGAAGGGCACCACCCGGACTTGCATCTGGTCGGCTACCGTCAAGTGACGATCGAAATCTGGACCCACGCTGCCGGGGGATTGACCGAGAACGACTTTATCTTGGCCGCCAAGATCGACCAACTGCCTTTGGAATTGAAGGCGTGAGCGGACTTGGGCCTATTTCTTCCCTTGCGCCTGTGTCCTGGCCAGGTAGAACTCGTAGTCTTCCCGCAACAAGGCTTCGGCACCAAGGTAATCTTGCCGGCCGAACGCCGTCGTGAGACGTTTCACTTGTGCCGCGAAGGCAGCGACTTTGGGGCCGTCTCCCTCCTTGCGCAGCCGTTCAGCGAGATCTTCTTCTGATTTCACACGGGCCCGTAACCGCTCCACGACCGCGGGTTCGACCGCCGATGCCGCGCGAAGGAATCCAACACCGGAATTCTGCACGCGAAAACTTTGCGTCGCGTACGGAGCCAGCGACACTTTCCACGTCTGTTCTTTATCCAAGACGATCGCGGAGTTGCGATGTAAATCGGTCACGCGAGAGCCGGCCGCAAATGTCAGCGTCGTTTCGATGGACCACGAACAGGGGTTGGCAATGTAGTGGTACTCCGGTTTCTCCACGCATTTCTGGATCACCACATTGTGGTCGAGCCCGTTGCCCGTCATGGATTCATATCGGCCATTGGGGAGCGGCCGCCAGGTCTGGACGAAACGGCGCAGTCCCGGCTCCATCCGGCTGTCGAGATTGGAATCGTGCCAGTTGAATGCCACGGTGGTCGGGTTGGTGCGAATCAAACCTCGCGTCCAGGCGTCGTTGAACGCGGCACCGGTGGGCGCGTGGTAAGTTACCCAGGCACCGTTCGATTGCCAGAGCCATTTTCCCTTCTCGGCAGACGGCCAATTTTCGGTGAAGATGTTGTGCAAGTCGATGCCGCCGCGGCCATCGTTCGCGAACAAGTTCAGATAGTTGCGGTGATAGCCCTGGGCCCGAGCCAGCGGGAATTTCTCGGGTTCGCCGGTCATAGCCAGGCGCTTTTCCGCGTCGGCATGGGCCATCGTCGAGACGACGATGGCGGACTCCTTCTGATAGGCGCGCGGGTCCCAGCCCCATTGCATGACGTAACGGCGAAGCTTCTCCGGGTCGCGGCCGTACTCGAGTTTTTCATCGGTGTTCTTGTAGGGATAGGCCATGTTCAAGTAGAGCTTGCAATCCGGCCGTACGGCCAGGAGACGATCGCGAATCTTGCGGTTGATTGCCAGGAGCACGTCGCAACGCCATTGGACCCAGGCGTCGCGCAACGCGGCATCGGCCATCACGGCCTCGTAACGCTTGCGGAAACGCTCCGGATCGCCGGCCGGAACGGGGAATTTCTTGCCCGTCTCTTTCTCGAAGCGTTCGGCCGCGACATCCTCGTAACCCATCTTGAGGCCATCGCCGCCCACCTCGCCGTACGATGGGCCACAGAGTGTGTTCAGCAGGAACTGAATCCCCTTCCAACCGGGATACTCCTTGTTCAACTCGATCAGTTCATCGATCTCGGCCAACAGCATCCGTTCGACCTCGGGATGGGCGTAGCTCGGCAACGGGCTGGGGATATAAATGCCGGAACCATACGGATACGCTTTGCCCTGATGAGATACCTGAACCAGAGTAGGAATTCCGCGAGCCAGCTGGGCTGGGCTCGGCGAGCCGCGAGCGATGATGGTCGAGTTGTTGATGTACTCGAAGCTCGAAACCAGGCCGCAATCGTTCTCGCCCATGACACTGGCGAGGATACCGGCCCAATCTTTTTGCGACTGAATAGCGAAGCCGCCACTGCCGTTGTCGTTGTCGTTGAAGGTGCTCGGAAAGTTCGTGCCGCCGTACATGTGCTGGCCTGCGAAGTAACAGTTCAGACCGTGGAACCGAAGCCCACGCACGAAATTGCTCGAAACACTGAACCAGTCGGCATAGAAATCGGGCCGGTCGTGGAGACAGTGAAACGCCGCAGTGAACGGATTGTTGCGCCCGCCGTAGTAAGTGGGCCAGAGCACGTTCGGCCCGCGTTCCGTGTGATTGCCGATCGGCTTGAACTGGCCGGGATAATCGTGGACGGCCAGCCGCGGCAATTCGCCGTCGACTTCAAAAATGCGAATCCGCGCGGCCGCCGCCGGTGCCGAGGGATATTTGGGGCTGTAGCGCGTCGTGTAAATGTCCACGGTTCCCGTTGGCGAAACGGGCCAGAACAGGCCGTGGGTTTTCTTCAACGTCTGCGTCGGCGTTTCCGGCCAGCCGGAGATCACTCCAATGGAACAACGGTTGGTCCCCGGCACGCTGCCGTTCTGCATGTCGCCGAGTTCCGTGTAGAAGAAGCCGCTCACGCGAAACCGGTCATCGGGATAGGTCACCTCCAACACATGCGGCCGGCCCGGGTGTTGGACCGCCACTTTATAGGAAAAGCAGTCGCCATTCTGCTCACCCGTCTCGCGGAATTTGCCGAATGGGGCGGTTAGGACTTTTGCTTCGTAGGGTACTCCTTTGCCTTCCCAACCGCGGAAGGCACCATACTCACCGTCCTTCGGTGCCGCGGCGCAGTCGATATCTACTACCTCTGTTAGTTTGAGTCCTTCCAAGACGTCGGTGCCAGTGACTACGGGTTGCTGAATAGGGCCGATCACCAGGAACTCGTAAGCCCGCTCGTCGACACGCTGATCGGCGTCCGTCAGCGTGAGGTGAAGCTCATACGCTCCCATCGAAAGATTCTTGCGTTCGAAGGGCACGCTGTTCTTTGCATCGAGGGGCAGGGAACCTGTCTCCATCAGTTTGCCGGTCTGCTTGTCGGTCAGCGTATAGGCAAGGCGATAACGCGGTGCCTCTTTGCGGAAGCGTAGGGCCTGAATGGTGAAACGCACCGGCTCGCGCACGGAGAAAATTGGGTGCTGGCGTGGTCGTGCCGCACCGCGATACACGAGTTTCTCGGGGCTCGGCAGTTCCACGGCGATGAGCCCGAAATAGGGCGGTCCGGCACCGGCCGCGGTTCCGCTGGTTTCCAACGCGGTCAGGCCGTTCCAGTCGCCATCGTCGTAGTCGGGTGCCATGAAACGCGTCGTGTCGTCTGGTTTGAAAGCGAGTGAAGCTGTTTTCCAAGGGGCCGCGAAGTCGTTGCTCAGGCTGAAGTGTTGGACGGTCTCGTCGCGTGCCCACTTTCCCGTCGTCCGTTTCATCGGCAGCCAGGAGCTGAGCGGTACGAACGTGCCGTCCACACATGTGATGCCGCCGGTGGTCGTCAGTTCGCCGTAGGAGTTCCAAGAATGTAGGGCCACCACGTTGCGCCCAGCCTTCAAGAGCGGAGCCAGATTGACGGCGCGATGGCCCATTGAACTGAGCGGGAAGCCGCGATCGACCACGCGTTGCCCGTTGACGTAGACCTCCGAGTCCCAGGTCGAGAGATTGAAGGCGGCGTCTTTCGGTGCCGCCGGCAGGTCAACGGTGCGCCGGGCATAGACTTGCCAGCGCGGATCGGTGATGCGGATCCACTCGATTTCGATCTGATTGCCGGGATTGCCGGGGTAGATCGCCAGGCTTCCGAACGGTGGCAACTGGCCCGGCTTGCCCTGCGGGTCCTTTACCTTGTCGCCGTAGATGATCGGCACCGTCTGCCAATTGGTCCCGATAAGTTTGAATTCAGCCGTCCAACCGCCCGGCGCGGCTTTTGGTTTGACGTCATTCAGTTCGGGATTGGCACCGATCACCACTTTCCAGGTACTCTCCTTGGCACTTTGTCGCACCCGGAGGTAAATGCCGAAGGGTTCGCCAGTGAAGAAGGTGTTGGTGTACCACTTGCCGTGCCGTTGCCACTCGTGGGCGACGCCGAATGGCTTATAGCCGAGGTTCGCATGCTTGCCGTCGAAGTTGCCCCAGGCGAAGTAGGCGTCCTTTTCGCCCACCTCGAATGCGAGCGCGTTGTTCTCGACACGGCGTTTGTGCAGACCGGGGCCAAAGATATCGATGCCGCCGGTGTCGTCCGCGGCACGGAATTCAATCGGCTTGCCCAAGATCAGCCGGCCGCCGTCCGGTGCATTCGCGGGAACGCCGAGGGCCTTCGCTTGTTCCGCCTCGCTGTGTGCCGGTTGCGCGACCATGAAGTACATGGTTTTGCCGTCGCGGCCGTATTTGCTCCAGAAATGATTGTCGCGGATACGCTGGGATAGGGGTGCCTCGGCCGCCGCCAAGCCGGTGCCGATTAGGACAAGAGCCATCATGGCCGGAACGAAGTAACGGTACAGCGGAAAGGTCGAGCGCACGGCAATCTCCTTTATCCTTGACTCGGATGGTGCGCCGGTAGTATATCAGTGATATATCAGTTTTCAATTGGCACCCGCCTGCCGGGGAGATCATCGTGGATCGAAGGAAACCGAGAGCACGCCCACGAAGCCAGGCCGGCTTAGTCCGCGGCATTTTCGACGGCCTTTGCCAGGAGATCACCAGCGGCAAACTTCGGCCCGGTGAGGTTTTGTCGCGCCGGCAGATCGCCGAGCGTTACGGTGCCAGTTACACGCCGGTCATCGAGGCTCTGGTGCGTCTGGAGAACATCGGCCTCATCGAAGCTTCGTCGCACCAGCAGGCTCGTGTGCGGCCGCTCAATGCCGAGACGATTCAGAATGACTGCATCCTCCGCGAGGCCTACGAAACCCAGGCGATTCGCCTGGCTTGCGAACACGCGACGGATAGGGAGATCGATGAACTGGCTCGCTTGGCCGAGGAACTCGATCAGCGCATCAAGGCTCATCACTCCGCGAAGAGTGCCGCCGATCCGCACGGGCCGACGCTCCACTTCCAATTCCACATGCGCATCGCCCAGCTAAGCCGGTGTCCCGCCCTCGTTCGCGCGTTCGAGAACATGGAATTGTCACGCAGGATACAGACACTGTGGGAGTTCGGCGCGGTGATGGATGACCCGCCCCGTTTTCATTCCTTGCTTGTCGACGCGATCCGCACGGGTAACGCCATCAAGGCCGATGCCGCGATGCGCTCCCACGTCCAGCACGGTTTGGAGCGAGAACTTCGCGGATATCGTTTGTGGGCCGCCCAGGTCGAATCCGACACTCCTTGAACGGAAGAATTTCGATGAACAACATTCCGTCGCGATGTCCTGGCACGCAAAGCCGGCGGACGTTTCTCCGAACCAGCCTGGCGGGGCTCGGCAGCTTTGGCCTGGCCGATCTGCTCCAGGCCGAAGAGCGAACCACGGCCAGCCCGAAATCCATCATCGTACTGTGGCTTTGGGGCGGTGCCAGTCACATGGAAACGTTCGATATGAAGCCGGACGCGCCCGCCGAGTATCGCGGCGACTTCCGGCCGATCCGCACCAATGTCCCTGGTATCGACATCTGCGAGCATTTGCCGCGGTTGGCACGCTTAGCCGACAAATATGCCTTGATCCGTTCGCTGCGCCACGACAGTCAGGGCCACGTCAGTGCGACGCACACTTTCCTGAGCGGTTACCCCGGCGAGGTGGCCGAGACCAATCATAAACCGAACTACCCGTACATCTGGTCCGCGGCCAGCAGGGTACTTGGCGAACGAGCGACCGGCATGCCGCCGTATGTCGGGATGCCGGCAATCCGGTATCACGGAGCCGCATATCTCGGCCGGCGATATGACCCGCTCATGGTGTCCGGCGATCCCACCGAGTCCAACTTTCAGCCGCCGAGTCTGTCACTAGCGCTCGACGATCGCTCGCGTTTTATGGAGCGGATGCGTCTGCTCGATCGATTCGACAACCAGCGCCGCGACCTGGATGCCTCCGGCTCGATGGATGCACTGGGGATCTTTCAACAGAAGGCCGTGAATATCCTGAGAAGCGATGCCGCCCGCAATGCGTTCGATCTGGCCCGCGAGCCGGAAAGAATCCGCGATCGTTATGGCCGCCATGCCGTGGGGCAACGTTGCTTGCTGGCACGCCGCCTCATCGAAGCGGGCACGCGGATCGTGTCGATCGATTTCCCGTGCGTTCCCGGGCAAAAGGCCTTCAGTTGGGACGACCATGCCGGGGCCTGGCACATCTTCGATCAAATGAAGATCCGCTTACCCGTTCTCGACCAAGTCGTCTCGGCCCTGATCGAAGATCTGCACACCCGCGGTCTGGCCCGCGACACGCTGCTTTTGGTCACGGGAGAAATGTCGCACACGCCCCGGCTGAGCGATCACCAAGGGCAACCCGGCCGCGAGCATTGGACCCAGGCTATGTCGCTGTTGTTGGCGGGCGGCGGCATGCCGATGGGACAGGTCATCGGCGCGACAGGATCGAAGGGAGAAGAGCCGAAACAACGGCCGCTTCGTCCGAACGATTTCCTTGCCACGCTCTATTCGTTCCTCGGTGTGCCTCTCGATACGATGTTCGCTGACCATTCGGGGCGGCCGATCCCGCTGTTGCCCGACGGCCTGCCGATCAGTGAACTCGTATGATGCGCAACCCGTTCGATTCACTTCTTTACCGCAGGTGGCCCGCTGGGCACGATCGTAGCGTTCCATTTGACGCTTGCGATTTTCAGCCGTTTGGGGATGCTGTTGAGCTTCGCTGGCACTTCGAATAGGACGACGGACTTGTTCCCATCCTTGTCTTGCTGCGAGGAAACAGTGGTCACCGTGTCCTTTTGGACCTTGATGACGTGTTGGAAGTCGCCGTTGGGTGTGTTGTGAATCACGAAGACGATCTGCCGTCCTTTTTCGTCGGGTTTGTCCCACTTGCTCCAATCGACCGTATAGTACATCGCCGGTCTTTCGTTCTTTTTCTCGTCCGCCGATGCGGAAATCTCACTCGCCGAAAGAATCAAAAACAAGACGAACGCGCAAAATCCAAATACGTTGTGCTTCATCATCCACCTCGTTGGTTGCAAAGCCGTCGAAAGAACTCATGCCAGCCGTGATATCGTGCTCTTATGCCAATCCTTGTTCCCTTGATTTTCTTGTCTCCTCGCGCCGGCGAGCCCACCGCACCCTGTAGGGAAGGAAAAACAAATAGATGCCGGTCGCCCACAATCCCAACACCACGATCGCCACTGGCAGGAACAGCCAGAGCTTGGCACGATCGTGGAACCAGGAACCATCGTGTAGCGACTCGATCAAATCGGATCGGCGGTACGCGGTCTGTAGAACCTTTCCAGAATGGAGATCAACCTGGACCTCCCAGCGACTTATCGCCTGGACTTTAGCGATACCCCGATTCGGCTGGATGTCCAATCGCTCCACATCGCTCCAGCCCTGAACGCCGGCTTCGGATGCTGATTTCGCCGCATCCAGGATCGCGTCAAGCGAAATCGTTGGCGTTTTGCTCTTCCCCCGCTGGGTCGGTGGTTGCACCCAAGACCACTCCTTCTTCAATTGAAGCAGGATGCCCGTGACGATAACCACGATGAACGGGAGGGCGATCATTATCGCCCCCCAGCGGTGACCCTTGCGAGTCCAAATTCGAACGTTGATTGCCACGAGGGGCCTTTCGATTCTTACCGCCAAATATGGAACTTTCACGCAGAAAAGAACCATGCCAGCTGTGAACGAAGCAATGCGAGGGCCGACCCCCGTTTTATCAATCACTGTTCACTTCAGCGATTCGGGGTTGTCCAGCGACGCACCTGTAAAAAGCGAAGCGTTGGAAAGCTTACCTTTGTCGAAGACGGCGACAGAGCCCTTTTCCAAGAAAAAGAAGATTATCCCATTTACGTCTCGACTGCTTTTGGGTTCGCCCAAGATCTTCCAGACCTCGCTTTCACTCATGCCGATCTTCAAGGTCCGCAAGTTCTCCAGGGTTTCACCGGGCGGCAGCGCTGTGGACGACGGAGTCTGGGGCGACGATTCTGGCTTATCATTCGTCGCCGGTTCCGACTTCTTGCCACAACCGATCAGCCCGAGTGCGGTGATCAAAATAGTTAGAACGCGTGTAAGTTGAACCATCGTGTTTCTCCATTGCCTTGATTGAAACGTGGAATAATAAAGAGTTCCCGTAAAATTCAAAAAATACCCGACCCTCTTTTACGGATCAAAGAAGAATATCATCTACTCATGCCCGTCATTCATCATGCACCGATCGATTCGGCCGTAAGGCGCGTGCCTCCACCCATTGCCACCCCGCCCTGAACGCCCACCACCACACCCAGCCGGCCGATAGGAAGATGATCGGACCGACGAGGAAGCCCAACACCTCTCCGCCCGGGTCGCCCGATATCTCAAATACGAGGCGGGATCCCAGTACAGCCGCAATCAGGGCGATGAATGCGACAGCCGAGGCGAAAAGCAGAACGGCCGCCCACGCCCACAGTGGCCGGCCCGTTCTCCGTACACGTGGGTTGCCTTCGCTCATCCGGGGTGCCCTCCACCGTCTAACGACTCCGTCTAATCCAGTGAGGCTGCTTCCCATATATCACCAAACTGGTACCCCGACAAATTAAACGTGCCTGTCCCTGCCGTGGACCAGTTTTCGATGCCGAGGCGAACCTGAATTCGATGCCGTTCACCACTCGGGCTACTTCCGTGCTATTTGGTGTAGACTGATGTTCATGGTCAGCCACCCGTTCATCTGAAAAAAACTGCTGTGAAATCGGTATGCTATTTTGACGCGTCAGCAAACCTCGGCGTGAAAATCTCTCCAGTCACCCATGACCACGGTAAGTAGTCGCTTTCCACGTGAAAACGCAGGCCTCGGTCCCACGCTAGAGCGGCTAAAGCAATGAGTGGCAAAGAGACGAACCCCGCTTTCTCCTTCCGGCGATCTTCAGTGGCCGACCAGTATTCCTTGTGCAATGCCAGTGCATTGGTCAAGGCGGCCTCCAACCCGGCAGCATCATGTTCGCCCAATTTACGCAGCACACGGTAGTACGGTACGCTCAAGTATTGGGCAGTCTCAGCCCCAGCCGGATTACTGATTTCCACGGACCTCGCTACGACCTTTTCTGCCT
>JAIOQJ010000787.1 GCA_021413475.1 Planctomycetota bacterium
CCCGACGCGCTAGCGAGGGAAGGGAAGCAAACTCCCTCGCTAGCGCGTCGGGTTAACATGAAACGCGTCGGGTTAACATGAACGGCCCTGAGGTCCTCGGTTCGGACCTCGGCCGCTTCCGCGCCTTCATGGAAGAATCGCGTGCAGAAATGTGCATCGATGCCGGGCCGGTTCTCAAGTTCTCCCGCACCCACACGGGGCGGCAGACACCGGTTTTCTCGCTGGGTTGAATCCCACGGGGACGGAGTGCGCGCGGACGCGAGCACTTCCCCCATCATTTCGTTCTTTGAATCGTTAAATGACCGTCGTCGAAAGTCGGCGGCTGAAAGCGTATGTCGAACCTTCCAATCCTGAAATCGACGCTGAACACGTCTCATGTTCCCATTCAGGCCATGATGGGTCGCACGGAAGCCGCGGTGCCCCTCTCGGCGCACCAGCCGCTGACGGTGCTAAATCTGCTGCGCGGACTGCGCCGGTCGTGGCGGATGGCCGTGGGCGTCGCGGTCCTGCTCGGCGTGATGGTCGCCGAGATGGTTTGGCTCTTCTTGCCGCCCGCCAAGCCGGGAGCGTTCGCGAAGATCTACTTCCCCTCCAACCCGGAACGGACGCACTACGAGCATCCTGACCCGCCGTTGAAGGAGCAGACACAGAAGGAACGGATCCTCAGCCGAAAGATTTTGAGCAAGGTCGTCGAACGTCCCGAGATTGCCGCGCTGGAAACGATCAAGGAACGCGGCGACCCGGTTTCCTATTTGTCCCGTGAACTTCAGATCGAATTCCCTCCCGGTTCGGAAATCATGCGGATCACCTTGCAAGGCGATCGGCCGGACGAATTACCCGCCATCGTCAATGCGGTGAAAGACGTCTACCTGAGTGAAATCAAGAGTGAATCGGAAAATCGCCGCGATGAGCGAGAAGCCCGCCTGCGTGTCATGCACGCCAAGGCGGAGAATGAGTACCGGATCGCCCTTAAGATCGCACTGAAGAAGGGCGAAGGCGTTGGCTCCGGCGATCCGCAAACGGTGGCTTTCATGCAGCGGCGACTTCAAGAGCAACGCGATCAGGCCGAAACCGATCTTCAATTCACTCGCAAGGAACTCGTGAAGCTAAACAACGATCTGCAAGCGGCCACACGCCGGCTTGCAGATCCAATTGATCTCAACGACACCCTGTACGACTCCATTTTCCAGACCGATGAAGAGATCGTTTTTCTGTCGAAACACCGCAAGGAAATGGAAAAACGCCTGACCGATCGCAAACGGCTTGTGGCCCCGGACCATCCCTCGATCAAGGAAATCGAAGTGGAAATCCGCAGCTTGCTTGCAAAAATGGAAGAGCGCAAGAAAGAAATTCAACCGACACTGGAATCGCGGCTTCGACAAAAGCTAAATACCGATGCGACTCGGCTGAAGGCTGATCTCCGCGAAGCGGAAATCAACGAACAAAAACTCACCGTTCGCATCGAGAAGTTGACAAGCGAGGCCAAGGACCTCGGCTCGGCGACGCTCGACGCCCAAGGCACGCACAAGACTTTGCAGAAACTCAAGGAAGAAGCGGACGGTCTCGAAAGTGCCTTGAACAAGCTATCTTCCGAACGCGACGCGCCGATTCGTGCCGGAACGCTGGAAGACGCGATTGTGGTCATTCCCAACGAGTCGTCTCGTAAAACTCGCTTCGCGGGCATGGCGTTCGCGGGCGTCTTCGGTCTGGTTCTGCTCGGCTTCGCTTTCGCGGAATATCGCACTCGCCGGATCGCGTCCCCCGATGAAGTGGCCGACGGGCTTGGCGTTCCCGTGATGGGCACGGTGCCAGCCCGGCCCGATCGGGTGATGCGCGTGCCGCAATCGGGTTCGGCCGGGGCGGAACAAGTTCTCTGGGAACATTTAATCAACGAGTCGGTCGATTCCGCCCGGACGCTGTTCCTTCATACGGCTGACGCCAATGCAATGCACGTGGTGATGATTACGAGCGCGGTGGGCGGC
>JAIOQJ010000715.1 GCA_021413475.1 Planctomycetota bacterium
AAACCAAGACTGTCGTCTTCGATCAGCCACGCCTCCGAATTCTGAAAGAGGACGCGATCAAGAATTTGAAGCTTCCCGACACGACACTGCCGGGGCCGGACGAGTTACCGCGTAACGATTGCATTATTCTGGGCGACGTAGCACTCGAACAACTGCCGCTGGAAGAGCGGCTCCGCCTGGAAAAATACGTCGCCGACCGCGGCGGTACGCTGATCATCCTGGCGGGCAAACGCTCGATGCCGCTGGAATTCATGAAGCCGGGTGATCCCCTGGGCCGAATGATCCCGATCACCGATCCGCGCGTCGTCGATCGACAGGAAGGGATCCCGCTTACGCTCAGCGGCGAAGGAATGCAGACCGGCTTCTTGCGAATGGAAACGGAACTCGGTGCCAGCCAGGAGCGTTGGGCTTTGTTACCACCACCGTTCTGGGCCGTCACCGGCAAAGCGAAGGAAGGGGCCGTCACGCTCGCGCACGGCAGCCTTCAAGAGGCGAAAGCCACTCGTGAAGAGGAGCGGTTCAGTAGCCTGATCGTTCGCCAATACTACGGCTTCGGCCGTGTCGTCTACGTCGGGTTCGATAGCACCTGGCGCTGGCGCTTCAAGCAAGGCGACAAGTATCATCACCGTTTCTGGAGCCAGATCATCCGCTGGGCTGCCAGTGATCGGGCCTTGATCGCCGGGAACGAACACGTCCGCTTCGGCGTCCGCGAACCGGTCTACCGCTCGGATCAGGATGTGGAAATGATCGTCCGCCTCGGCGAGAGTGTTCAGAAACTCGATGCGAACGCGCTGAAAGGGGCCAAACTATTTCGCAAGACAACACCCGGCGGCCCTGAGGAAGCGGTCGCCCTGACGCCGTTGAAGCCCAACCCCGAAATCCCCGGCCAGCTAGAAGGAATCCAGTCAAACCTTCCGCCGGGGGACTACTCCATGGAATTGTCGATCCCCGACATCGAGAACAAGCTCCTCGACGCCGACGGCAAGAAACCGCGTGCCACGTTCAAGGTCCTCCCTCCCGAGACCGGCGAGATGCTGAACCTCGCCACTAACTGGGAACGCATGAAAGAAATCGCCGACAAATCCGGCGGCCTGATGCTCCCCGCCGACAAAGCCGCCGAGCTAATCGAAAAACTCCAAACCCGCACCGCCAGCCGCGAGATCCCGACGGACAAGTTCCTCTGGCAATCATGGTGGCTACTGGTGCCGTTGCTGACGCTGCTGACGGTGGAGTGGTTGATGCGGAAGTGGGTGGGGTTGGCGTGAGGGGAATGTTGGCTGTACGGAATGTATTGCGATTTTTTTTCAACTCCGCCTGAAGCGGCGGACTACGTGAATTGTATGTTGCGTTCGGCTAATCGAAAGTTGCCACTTGCCCATCCTGTCGATTGCAGAGGTAACCCAATTTAGTCGGGTCGATTGAACTTTGGATTGGCCGGACTCCGCCGTCTCCAAATACGAATTGGCAGACCCCTGGATGATAACTGCCAAAACCCGACGACGTGGACGAAGCCGATGATATGATTGGATGTTTGGTCCCACCTTGGCTCTCACCACAACCGTGGTCGCCGTTGTAGATCGAATTGTCCCATGGTGCCATGCCGAACTTTCCTTTGGGGACATGTCGTTCGCCGATGAATATCGTCGTACTAAGCCCATCGGTTACGTTGTTGAAGGTCAAGGGCACTCCTTTGCCCCAGAAGGGTCCGTTAGCGGGTGTGGCAGCAGGGCCAGCGCGAACTCTGGATAAGCCTGGTAATTGAGGACGACTTGCGCCTCGGGCTTGTTGATCATACATCGTACTCTGTGTGGTTTCCGATCGAAGGACTCACGGAGAACGAACGATGGCTCAGGTTCCGGGAACGG
>JAIOQJ010000716.1 GCA_021413475.1 Planctomycetota bacterium
TTCGCGGAAGTAGGCCCGCGTCTCGCTCACCATCGAATCTTGCAAGTACGGGTTGAACTCGGGATAGAGCTTCCGGTCCGGATCGTTCGCCGCGATCTGGCGAAGCTTCAGCCACTGGCCGAGGAAATCTTCAACGAAGCGTTGCGATTTCGGGTCCTTCAGCAGGCGATCGACCTCGGCTCGTAAATTCGCGGGCTCGCGCAACTTGCCTGCATCGGCGAGTTTCGTGAGTTGCGCGTCGGGCCGTGAGTTCCAGAAAAAGTACGACAACCGGCAGGCCAGCGCGTGATCGTCGAGCTTGCCAGCCGGTTCGATCAAGTACAAGAAATCGGGAGAGCAAAGGGCCGCTCGATACGCCCAGCGCATCGCCGTCTCGAAACAATCGCCCGCCTTCAGACGCTCATCCACGCGTGCAACGTAGGCCTTGCGAGTTTCCGCATCGACAGGCCGGCGGAAGGCCTTGGGAAGAAACGAGGCCAGCAGGCGATCGGCGTCGACGAGCGGGTTCTCGCTCTTGACGGTGAACAGGCCCGGCGACGGGTCGGGTCGGTTCCTGCCGGCACCAAGCTGGCGCGTGACTTTTCGAACGGGCGGTCGGACATCCGATTTCACTTTCAAATCGAGCTCAGCGAGCGGCAAATCGCCGAACAGAACTTGATGGCTGCGCGGCGGCCAGACGTCGTGCAAGGGGCCTTCGATATCGAGCCAATCGCAAGCGATGCCGGGGCCGGTGAAGGCCATCGCCCTGCCTTTGCGAGCGTAATTCGCCACGGGGGCAAGGGACGCCACGTTGTAGCCGATCAGTTCGTTGATGTTCAACCACGTGGTCAGTTCGTGCTCTTTCGATTCGATCGACGGGGCATCGTAGTAGCCGAGCACGTAGCTCGGGTGCTGCCCGCCACGGCCGTCGCCGGTCAATTGCACGACGGAAAGCCGAGCCGCCTCGGTGCCGCGCGACGGGAGGACTTTGCCCTTGTCCCACTGGAAACTCCAAAGCGAGGTGCGGACGCGGTACAGGCCGGGATAGATGGTGACGTGTTCGATAAAGTACGGGCTCAGCGATTCGTCCTCATGGCGAAAGAGGCCGACAGCGCTTTTGTTGTGGAACACTTGCATACGTTCGTGGGCGCCCTGGTCGAAATGATTTTGGTCGGCGGCTGGTGGGAAGTTGGGATCGGGTTTCTTGTCCTTGAGAAGCACGCCGTCGCCGTTCATCACGACGTGCGTGACGAAGCCGCCGCTGTTGCAAAGCGAAATTCGCCGTTTCTGCACGATCGGCGCGTTCGGCCGCGTGGCAATCGCCAGATCGAGCACCAGGTCGGCGGCCTCGAAGTATTTAGCCACGTTCACGTGCGAAATGTCGAGAGCGTCGCTGTTCTTGTCGAAGCCGTGTGCGGAGCCATCCATCGGTAGTAAATTCTGAAGCGCGACGCCTGGCATGTCGAAGAGATCGCGGATCGTGTTTTCATACTCGGCCCGCGTCAGCCGCCGCAGGACCGTTCGCCCTTCCGCCCCAGTTCGTCTTTTCTCCGCCGCCACTAGCGTCTCGCGAAGCGACTTGAGCATGCCGGCCTTCTCGGCCGCGACGGGTCGATCACGGCCTTTCGGCGGCATCTCGCCCGATTCGATCCGATCGTGAACCTTGACCCAAGTGGCGAAGTTCTCGACGTTCGCCGGATCGAGCTTCAGCGTCTCCAGATTCAACCCTCCCTTTTGGGTCGTCGAATCATGGCACTCGGTGCAGTTCTTTTCGAGGAAGGCGTGCAGGGCGGGCCCCGCCGCCGAAACCCGCGCGCTTCCCACGATCGCCAGTGCAATAGCCCAAGCCAATTTTTTCGACACGTGAGCCTCAGTGCATCATTGATAGTATGAAGAGAAAACTGGAAGCAATTTTTAGCCACGGATTGAACACAGATGCAACACGGATGAGATCCAAAACATCATGGCTTTATCCGTGTTACATCTGTGTTCAATCCGTGGCTTAAATCTGATTTAAGCCAAGTCCAAGCCGGTCATGGTGCTCTTGCCGGTCGAGAACTCCTTCGCCTCGATTCCCAGGCGGTGCAGCATCGACAGGTAGAGATTCGAAAGTGGGTAATTGTTCTGCGTGTTGAAGGCCAGATGTTGGCCATGCTTGAAGCCGCCGCCGGCCAGGAGGACGGGCAGGTTGACGTTCGAGTGCGAATTGGCGATTCCCATGCAGGTGCCGTAGAGCACCATCGTGCGGTCGAGCAGCGATTGGCCTTCTTCCTTGGCCTCGGTGAGTGAGTTAAGGAAGTTATTGAGGACTTCGAACTGCCCCTCTTCCTTCGCCCGCAACTCGGCGATCGCTTCGGGGCGATTGCCGTGATGGGTGATGTTGTGGATCACCGTCGTATCGATCATCAGCGAGAAGATTCGCGAGGAGTCGGTCTCGATCGCGAGCTTGATGACGTCGAACATCAACTGCGTCTTCTTCACGAATTCCTTGCCGTCTTCGATGTCATCGGGAGCCTTGGCGGTCACCTTCGGCTTCGGTTTGTATTCCCATTCTTCCGAACTATGCAGCCGTTGTTCGAGTTCGCGAACGGACGAGAGATACTGATCCATCCGCTGTTGATCGCTCTTGGAGAGCGTGCGATTCAACCGCTTCGATTGATCGCCCACGAAATCGAGCATGCTACGGCCTTGCTTCAGGGCTTCGACATTGGCGGCCACCTCTTGCGGCTTGCCCTGAACGAACAGCGTCTGGAAGAGCTTCTTCGGGCTTCGCTCCGAGGAGATCGGGGCCCCGCTGCGCGTGTAACTCAGGGTCGAGCCTTCGGTAGTGACGGCCAGCACCAGCGACGGATAACGCGTCTTGTTGCCAACGGTCTCGGCCGCGAATTGATCGAGCGACACCCCGTTGCGGAACCCGCCACGTTCCGGATGCGGCGTACCCGTAAGGAAGCATTTTTCGGCCGCGTGAGCGCCGGTGACGCCTGGCAAGCTAATGCCCGAGAAAACAGTCATGTTCTTCTGATGCGCCTTGAGCCGTTCCAGGTATGGCGTAAGTGCGTAGTCCTTCCCGGATTTTTCGGGGAAGAAGAACTGCGGCAAGATTCCCATGTTCGTTTCGATCGCCACCATCCGGCGAGGCACATCGGCCGGTGCGGCCGCGGAAAGCCGCGGTTGCATCGCGTCCAGCCACGGCAGCGAAATCGTCACGCCGGCGGCTCGCAAGAAAGTTCGACGATTCATCGGATGTTTCATGGGAAACCCTGTTCAGGATCGTTCGGTAGTTTGATTGTTTCCGCGGAGGCGAAATTCCGGTGGAGAGAATGTGATTTTAGCGGCAGGCAAAGTAACAAACAAGTTTTATCGGGGAGACTTCGCCCGAAAAGGAAAAGCAAGGAATGGACCGTGCCAAGTCAGAGCCAAGCGCACGATAGCTTGGCGTTCCGCGGTAATCGGTCACAATACTTTTGGGAGTAGGATCACCAAACCTATGCGGCGTCTTGCAATTTTGAGATTGTCAGCGTTTCGTCGGAGGATGACTCCAGAACGAAGACGGGTCGGCCTTTGACTTGCTCGAAAGTGCGACCAACGTATTCGCCCACCAGTCCCAGGCCTGCGAGAACGCTGCCGCCGAGCATCAACACGGCCACGAGCAGAACTGAAAGCAGCGGCGAACCGAGATTGGCCCCAGCCATTGCGGCGATGATGAGTCCGAGCGCAGTGACGATCCCCAGGCCAAGCACCCCCATGCCGACGCCGGCAAGCCAGCGCAGCGGCGTGAGGGAAAAAGCGAAGATGCCGTCACCCGCGAGGCGGAGCATTTTGCGTAATGAGTAGTGGCTTTTCCCCGCCGCGCGCTGGCCGGGGACATAGTGAACTTGGGCCGTCGAAAACCCCAGCCAGTAAACCATACCGCGCAGGAAACGATGCACTTCACGCATCTGAACCAGATTGGTGAGGGCCTTGCGGGAAAGTAAGCGATAGTCCGCGGCCGCGATCGGAATCTGAGCGTCACTTAGCCAGCGTAGCACGTAGTAGAAACCATTCGATGTCCATCGCTTGAAGATGCTCAGAGTGGGATCTTCTTCGCGGACGGTCAGCACCACATCGAAGCCTTCGCGCCATTTTTTTAGCAGCGAGCCGATCAATTCCGGCGGGTGCTGTAGATCCGAATCCATGGTGATAATGGCATCGCCGTGCGCGTGTTCCATTCCAGCCGTCAATGCGGCCTGGTGACCGAAATTGCGGCTGAATGACAACCAGCGCACACGCGAATCGCGGGCCGACATCGATTTGAGAAGTTCGAGTGTGCCATCGCGAGATCCGTCATTCACGTAAATGATTTCGAACTGAAACTCAGCGGAGAGGTCTGCCAGGACATCGAGAAGTACGCGATGAAAGGGAGGTAAGACTAACTCTTCGTTGTAAGCTGGGCAAACAATCGAAACGAGCGGACGCTTGGCAGCCATCGGTTGTACTCCGCGAGAGAATCCATTATCTGAAACCGCATCACGCGCTGAGACGCAGTTTGGCAATATCGTCGGTCGGCACAATTTCTTTGGCGCGACTTATGTTCTCATTTCGGTTTCCGAATTCGGCGAAGAGGTAGCCGATCGTCATCATCAAGGCACCCAGGGGATGCACGCCAAAGGCATGAACGATTCGGTAAAACGGAAACCAAGACGAAAACAGACCAACATGGACGAGACCACCGCCGCAAATGATGAAGCACGTGGCAACGGGTGAAAACCGACCACGCAAGGCGTCCATCACCAACCAGGCCGCGACCGGGGCGATTAGGACATATGTGGACGATTCGGTAGCCGGCCCGAATAAGAGCATCCAGAACGTTCCCAGACAGTAGCCAAGCCAAATCGAGCGCTGCGAACTCCATCCAAGCCGCCAACGCACATTCAGGCAGACGATCGCTGCCGCGATGCCGGATCCCGCTTGCAAGATGAAGAATTTAGCACGATCGATCGGCACGCCGGCTCGAAAGAGCAGCAAAGAGAAATCGCGATATTTGGTTCCGTGCTCGACCGAGAAGCGATCGTCGCCGGCCATTACTTTGATCCAAGTACGATACTCATCGAGCACATATTGGAAAGATTGAGCCAGGAACGGAAGTGTAAGTCCCACAGCCATTGCGAGAGCGAATCTCGGCCCCAACCGGAGTGGGTACATCGCAATAATCAACATCACTAGCGCGACCGGGTAAACCTTGACGAGGCATGCTAGCGTCAGGCAGACGGCGGAAAGCGACCAGCGTTTGTCTTGAGCCGCCGCCACTCCCAGAAGCAACAAACCACAGACGTGAAGATTCGCCTGGCCGTTGTATAAATTGGCAACGCAAAAGGGCAGCAAGAATAGCCAGAGCCATTGACGTTGGTGGTCGGTCTTTTCCTTCCAGGTGGGGTCGAGCGTTCGGCACGCGTATCCGAATCCCACCAGGACGAGTGCCGCACCAAGCCAGCGCCACAAGACAGCACCGATTCGATCGGGAATATAACTGAACGCCGTGAATCCAACGCTGTTCAGCGGGCTATAGCGGTAGTTGTCGGGCAGTCCTGTTCCAGCCGGAATGATGTACGCATCCCGCCCTTCGATCCAGTTCTTGCCGGCATTGGCATAGATCGAGTAAACCGTGCGCGAGTGAGGCTTCAGCCAGACAAGCGTGCTGATGACAATAATCGCGATACCCCAAACCAAAATGGGGCCCCACGGCCTGGACAATCGCGAGGCTCGTTCCGACAATTGGTTATGCGGCATCAGCATGCTCCCTCATTCCGGAGCCAAAAAGCTCATTGGGGCATGTCAAGCGAAAGCCCGCCCGACGGACCGAGTCCGCAAATATTGGTTGTGAGATAAGGTCCAATTCTCGATCGCGCCGTTCAAGGCCACCATCGCCGGGCACGCAATCTCGACCCAGCAGCGTTTCATCGCGATAGCCGGGATGGACCATCAACTCGATCACTCGGCCGCGTGTGCGTTCCAACCAGCGGGTATAGAACGAAGGATGGTGGACGTCTCCATGATTGGCGATTCCCGCGAGCACGTCGTTTCCCGGAAACCCATTCCTGTCGAGATCGCGATTGTTCCGATTGGCGAGTGTCGACAGAAAGACTCGCTTTAAGCGTGCACCGGGGATCCGCCGTAGAGTGCCTGCGGCTTCGCGCACCCGTCGAACGTAGGGCCGATTCGGCAAGGTCGCCAACAGATCCATCAAGATTTGGCCAGCCGGTCTAAACACCGCCACATGCTGATGCGCGTTCACGATCACGGGGTCGGCACCTACTAAATCTCGGAAGCGGCGTAATTGAGCGCGCCATTCCGCCGCGATTTCATTTGCTCTTAGTTTTCCGAATGCCCAGCGTTTGATGAACGCGCCCAAACCCCAGAACCGGCCGTCGCCATCGACGAGTGACGGCACTTGGGCTGCTGGTAAAATAGGGGAATCCAGTGTGAGACACGGATGCCATCCGAGATCACAAACGGCATTAGCACGCTTCCATTGAACTACGGCGTCTTCCGCGGTCGGCGTGTTCACTAATAGAACGGTCGCAGTGATTTTGTTGTCTCGAGCTAGCTCGATAATGCCGCGCGACGTTTCAGGGCCGATGCCAAGATCATCGGCACATACGATCAAACGGCGACTAGGAGGATGATGTGGCATAGGGTAGTTCGATCATCCGTGAGTCTTCACGGTTCACTCGCTTCAGGGTCGAAAACGACCTGTTGACGACATCGCCTCGGGAGCGACACATAGCTAAATGGCATCGCAAATGAGGATAATTCGTGCCTTGCTCGATCGTATCGACCACGGATTCGACCGTTCGTGATTGATACTAGCGCGGGGCCAAACCTGATCTTTTCTCTCTTCGTCATGCTTGGAAAGTCAGGAAAAGTCACCTCGAATCAGCCAGCCCCCCTGTTTTGCCCAGGTTTTTACTTGATCCCTCGACATCAGTCGCGAAGATGGTACTGGGAATTCCCCAAGTTTTGCTGTCGCAGGTGCCAGGATGAAGTTGCCAGTCCACGCCACGCGGGCTTTTTCTTTCTGTTCGATCGCCCTCTTCCTATGGGCGTCGCCACTCCGATCAGCGGACGAACACGCCAAGAAGACCGGCAGTATCGACGATGAGGTCGAAACCGTCGTGCCAGGACTGGTGGCTAGCTATCGCTCGATGAGTGATGCCAAGGCCGCGTTCACGCGGGTCGAGGCGAAGCCATCCTTTTTTCTGGGTCGATCGAGTCCCGACCCGCGAATTCCGCCGGGGCCGTTCGAAGTTGTCTGGACCGGCGTGGTCGATGTGGCCGGTTCGGCACCGCTGCAGTTCGATGCCTACCTCTGCGGCGAGTTGACCATCGAAGTTGATGGCGACGTCGTGTTGCAACGCAAGGGCGAGAACGAGACGAGCAGAGTCGGGCCGGGCAAGTTGCTAGAACTTCGCGGCGGCATGTATCGATTAAAGATTCGCTACCAATCATTGGACCAAGCCCCGGCCCGGTTGCAAATCTGGTGGCGGGGTGACTCTTTCACGCGCGAGCCATTGCCGGCCTGGCGTTTGAAGCATGTTGTGAAAGAAGTGCCCGCACGCCTTTCGAACGATCAACTGGCCGACCAAGGCCGGCATCTTGTGGGATCATTGGGTTGCGTTCGCTGCCACCAAAGTTCGTTGCCGGGCGTCAGTGCCGCGCCGCCGGGACCGGCACTGGGCGATTTGCGCCAGCGGGTCTCCAAGGAATGGCTCCTCGGCTGGCTGAACGACCCCTCTGCAGAACGTGCCAATGCCAAGATGCCGAAGCTCTTTGACACGGATCGTACGGGCTATGTCGAGCGCTATTTGATCGTTGAACATTTGCTCGGTGCCGCCGCGATCAAGCCGGAAGTGCGTGAACCAACCGGTTCGCATCGCATGGGCCGCCGGCATTTCGTGAACTTCGGTTGCGCGGCCTGCCATCAACTTCCCGACGCGGAGGCCAAGGATCAACTCGATCTCGGTCGAATTCCGCTGACCGGGCTCAAAGATCGCATGCCGGCCGATCATCTGGCCTCGTTTCTCAGTAATCCAAATACCCGCTATTCTGACGGACGGATGCCGCGACTACCGCTGACGCCCGAGGCGACGCGCGACATCGCCACATATTTACTGGAGTTTTCAACCGCTTCCGTTCATAAGGAAGCAACCAAGCCGCCGACCGAGGACGAGATCAAGGCCGTTTCGAAAACCTTGAAGATCTCCGAACGTGCCGACGTGGGTGCCGCGCTCGTTGCCGCCAAGCGATGCGCCCAGTGCCACGAGGGACTTGGCCAGAGCGTGCCGCGAAATATTCCCCTCGTTGCAGATCCCAAGGAACGCGGTTGTCTTTCCGACAAGACGTTGCCAAGTTTCAAACTGGAACCGGCCGCGCACAAGGCGATCACGGCCTATCTGCCGACGGCGGTCAGCGAGAAACATCCCTCGCTTTTCGCGAGCCGGCAACGCCTGGTCGAGCATCTCGGTTGCGTGAAATGCCATCAGCGAGACAGCGATCGCCCGTCGTCGTTGGAAGCGACCGGCAGCACGCTCGGCGGGGCGTGGTTGTGGAACATTCCGTTTCAACGGGCACCGCGCCTGTCGAATCCGCATCAGAAGTTCACCCGAGAGCATTTGCGGTCCGCGATCGCAGAGGGCGTGGTCGGTCTGCGGCTATCGTCGTTCACCTACCGCATGCCGGCGTTCGGCAACCATGCCGACGCCGTGGTGCAAGCGCTCGCCGAGGCCGACGGCGAGTTGCCCGAACAGGCCGAGCCGCCGCCGCGTGTTCCGGACGATCCCACATTGGCTACCTTAACCGGTCCAACACTAGTCGGCTTTCAGGGTTACTCGTGTATCTCCTGTCATGCCTGGAACGGAAAGGCGTTCGGGCAACCCGACCCCGGGGCGGTCGGCACCGATCTGACGCGCTTGAAAAATCGCATCCGGCGTGATTGGTTCGATCGTTACCTGGAAGCACCCACGCGCGTACACCCGGGCTCACCGATGCCGAGCATTTTCATGAAGGGCCGACCCGCGACCCTAGCGAACATCCTCGACGGCAACGCCGCCAAGCAGAAAGATGCCCTCTGGGCCTATTTCTCGCTCGGCAAAGACGCAGTCGAACCGAAACCGCCGCCGCCCGTGCCGATCGCGGGGCCGGCGAAAGGCGAGGACGCTCTGGTGGCCCAGATCCCCGTGCGGCTTCCGTCGAACGCGTTGATCGATAGCATCTGCGTGCTGACAGACCAGAACGACTTGTTCATCTACGACCTGACGACGTTCAGCCTACTCTCGGCGTACACCGGAGCGCAAATTCAACGCACCACGCAAGGCCGTGACCGCATGTTCCGCGTCGCGGGAACGCTGGTCGGCAAGGGCTTCCACGCGGATACGCCGTTGCAGTTGATCGTGAATGGAAAGCCAGAAACACCGGTGTCGATGACGCTGCAAAGTTACGAACGGCAAGACCGCGGCGTGCAAATCCGCTGGCAAGCCAACTTCGCGAAGAGCCAATTGGAAATAGTGGAGATCATCCGTCTGGTGGAAGAAGGAAAAGAACGCTGGCTCACACGTATCATTCATTGCATCGATGTGGGCAACGACCAAATGGTTGAGCTGCGTTCTCGCTCGGTCAAGGCCTTAATCGCCGCGAAAGGCCGAGCTAAGAAGACGATTACCGGCGATGTCCTATCGGCCATCCTCACACCGGACGAAGACCGGGCTGCGTCGGTGGCATCTTCCTACGAACTCCCCGCCTCTCAAATGCCGCCGGCATTCGAGCAAGCGATCCTCCCCGATCTCTTCAAAATCGAAGACCCGCTCGAACGCCCAGGTTACAAGGCCATCATGTATCCTCGGCCGAAAACGATCGCGAAAGAGGATGCTCTGATGCCCGCGGCCGTGGCCGTGAACCCGAAGGACGGCCGCGTGTTCGTGGCATCGATGAAGACCGGTTCGATCTTCGTTCTGAATGACCCGAGCGACGACGGTAAAAGCGCCCGCTTCGATGACTACGCGCATGGCTTATTCCAGGAAGCGTATTCGATGCTCGCCAAACCGGAAGGCCTCTATGTTTTGCATCGGCGAAGTTTGACGCGGATCGCAGAAAAGGAGACGGGGAAGTCCGCGATCTTCGAACGCGTCGCTTCCGTCAATCAAGCAACCGCCGACGCCTACGACTACGGCTACGGCCTCGCGCGTGACAAGAGCGGTGCGTTTATCATCGCCCAGGCGCCGCACGCCGATCGCAAACTACCGGGCGCGGGAAATGCTATGAGAATCGTGCCCGGCAAGAAGCCCGAGACGATCGCTTATGGTTTCCGCAATCCGATTGGCTGGTGTGCCGGCACCGATGGCGAGATCTTTTTCACCGACAATCAAGGCGAGTGGGTCGCCACCAACAAGCTGTGCCATCTTCAAGAGGGCAAGTTTCACGGCTATCCCAATGCCGAGCAGAAGGAACACGCGAAGTTGCCTGCGGCCAAGACTTCGGTCTGGGTTCCCTACGCCTGGGCCAAGTCGATCAACGGCGTCACTTACGATACCACGGGCGGCAAGTTCGGCCCCTTCGCCGGTCAGTTCTTCATGGCGGAGTTGATGTTCGGCGGAGCCATCGTCCGGGCGGACATGGAGAAAGTGAACGGCGTCTATCAGGGTTCCTGCTTCCCGTTCTGGGGGCAAGGACTACTGGGCCCGCTCAGCCTGGCGTTCGATCCGAAAGGCCGACTCTACGTCGGCAGCATCCACGAACCCGCCTGGATGGCCCAACCCGACCGCGGTGCCCTGTTCCGCCTCGAATTCACCGGCCAGACGCCGTTCGAGATGCAGAAGATCCGCGTGCTGCCCAACGGCTTCCGCGTGTTCTTCACGACACCGGTCTCCGCCAAGACGGCCAGCGAACTGGCGTCGTACCGCATCGAATCGTTCCGCTACGAATACACCGGTGCCTACGGCTCGCCGGAGTACGATCGCAAGCCGCTGAAAGTCGAATCGCTGAAAGTGGCCGAGGACGGCCTGAGCGTCGATTTGCTGACGGCCCCGTTGGTGAAAGACCGCGTCTACATGGTGGAAGCGCGGGGCGTGCGCTCGAAGAAGGACGAGGCGCTCGTGCATCCGATGGGGGCGTATACGTTGAATGAGATTCCGGTGGCGAAGCCGTGAGTGCGTTCGCACATTTGCCATCTTGGAGGTTTACCCATGCGTGCTTTTGCCATCTTGCCGCTCGTCGTTGTCGGGTTTTTGTTCGGCGTGGTGAATGGGGCGCAGGCTCAGAATCCGCCCAAGGAGACGATCAAAATCCCAGGGGTGCCGCAAGCGATTCCGATTGACGTGAAAGAACTCGACCTTTCTTCCACAAGGGTGACCGACGCTAGATTGAAGCAACTTGCTGGTCTCAAACAACTCACGTCGCTCAACCTCAATCTCACCGACGTGACGGACGCGGGAATGAAGATAGTGGCAGGTTTCCAGCAACTTACCATCCTCGACATTTCCTCGACCGCGGTTTCGGACGCGGGACTTATGGAATTGGCCGGCCTCAAAAAACTCACTTCGCTCAACCTCGCCGACACAAATGTGACCGATACTGGGTTAAAACACCTTGCTAATCTCAAACAACTCAAGAAACTCGACCTGTTCCTTACTCAAGTCTCGGGCGCTGGTCTGGAGCACATTGCCGGCCTTGATCAACTTACTGAGCTAATTCTCACTCGTACTCAAATCACGGGCGATGGACTCAAGCATCTTGCCGGCCTGAAACAGCTTTCCACGCTCTACCTCTCTTTCACGAGTGTGAGAGACGAAGAACTGAAATCGCTTTCCGGACTTCAACGACTATCCATCCTCGACCTGGGAGAGACGGAAGTGACGGATGAGGGGCTGAAGGCACTCGCCAAACTCCACCAACTCGCTGAACTCTATCTCTTTGAAACGGCAGTGACGGACGAAGGATTGAAGGAACTCGTGGGCTTGAAACAACTAACTTCGCTCAGCTTGAGCAAAACCAAGGTGACAGACGCCGGCCTGAAAGACCTTGCAAATCTAAGTAAACTCACGTCGCTTGACCTGCGCCAAACAAAAGTGACATGCGCGGGGCTTATGAATCTTGCCAAACTCGAGCATCTCACGTCGCTCAACCTTTCCTCGACGGAGGTGTCCGACGCGGGAATGAAGGATCTTGCCAACCTCAAACACCTTTCCGTGCTTCAACTTTTCGCCACGGATGTGACGGATGCGGGTCTGAAGAAGCTTGCTGGCTTGAAACATCTCAAATTGCTTGATCTCACATCAGCAAAAGTGACCGACGAGGGGCTCAAGGAACTCGCCGGCCATACACGACTCGCCACTCTCAATATCGGCTTCACGAAGGTGACCGACGTTGGTCTTAAGGAACTTGCCGAACTTAAACAACTCACCGCGATTGATCTGTCCGGTACGCAAGTGACCGACGCTGGGTTGAAGAAGCTCGCTGGCCTTGCACGACTCACTACTCTCAATATCAGCTTCACAAAGGTGACGGACCAGGGTGTAAAGGAAATCGCCGGCTTCAAACAACTCGCCGCGCTCTATCTCTCCCACACGAAAGTAACGAACGCGGGGTTAAAGGATCTCGCCGGCCTCAAGCATCTCACCACGCTCGAACTCTTTCACACGCAGGCGACAGATGAAGGAATAACAAGGCTTCGTGCCGCGCTGCCGGGATGTATGGTTCGAGATAGATAGTTTGACTCGACGCTTCGCGTCATCTGAATCGGGTCGTATTCTCCGCCTCCGAGGCCCAATCGAGCAATTTTCGGCGAAGCAGTTTCTTCGATGGAAGGTAGAGTTGATATTCCTTGGCGTGAATGTTGGCGTTGGCGGGCAAAGTGAGTTCAACCACGGCGTCCTTCTTCTCCTTGCACAGGAGCAGACCGATGGTGGGGTTTTCGTCCGGCAACTTGATGTGGCGGTCGAAGTAGTTCACGTACATTTGCATCTGTCCGAGGTCTTGATGACTGAGCTTGTCTAGCTTCAGGTCGATGACCAGGTAACAGCGCAGAATCCGATTGTAGAAGACAAGGTCGAGAAAATAATGGTCGCCGTCAAAGGTGAAACGTTTCTGTCGCGCCTCAAAAAGAAAGCCTTTGCCGAGTTCGAGCAGGAAATGTTCGATCTGGTTGATCACGGCGGCTTCGAGGTCGGACTCGGAATAGTACGCTCGCTCGTCGAGACCGAGAAATTCGAGGACGAGGGGTTCCTTCAAAAGGTCGCTTGGCTTCGCGATCTTCTGGCCCTCCCGCGCGAGTTTGCGAATTCCTTCCTTGTCGCGGCTCAACGCGAGACGTTCATAGAAGCAAGAAGCTTTTTAGCGTTTCAGTTCGGAGACAGACCAGTCGCCCTGCCGGGCTTCGATTTCGTAGAAGCTGCGTTCGTCGGAGTTGTTGATGCTGAGAAGACAGACGTAATGCGTCCAACTCAAGGTGAAAGGATGGGGCTGGTTCATCTTGGTCGGTTTCTTGGACATTGTCTTGGAAATCGTCAATTGGTCAGTCGCCGACTGACCAATTGACGATCCGCCGAATTGGTCAGTCGCCGACTGACCAATTGCCATTCGCGGTGAATCGCCAGTCGGAGTCTGGCCAATTCGCTCCCGATACAGCAGGTAGAATTGTCGCATCAGTTTCAGGTTGGTGGTTGAGTAGCCTCTGCCGAATTCGGTGGTCAGACGCTGGGCCAGCCCATTCAGAAGTAAGTCGCCATACCCCGCCCGCTTGGCCCCTTTCTGTTCGTGCTCGACGATCCGACGTCCGATTTCGAAGTTTGTCATCACCTGAAACGTATCGACTACAGACGCCACGTGCTGGCGCGCGGACTGGATAAGGCTCCGAACCTCGGTGATGAGCGACGCAAGCCCGCGGGTCTTCGTTTTGACGTGCACGGCTTTCTTGGTTTTAAGCGTTTTCTTCTTCATCGCGTCAGTACCTCCTGAAGCTGCTTCTTCAAGGCTCCCATCACTTCCTCTTCGCAAGCTCCGCGAGCATCTCCAGTAGATTGTCCGTGAGAATCACGGACGTGTCCTCCTGCACTTTGTTCGTACCGAGCCAGGTCTCGTAGCCGCCGAGTTTGTGTTGCTCGGGGGTTGGCAGGTAGCCGTTGTAGCCGTTGGCGATGCCGACTACCATCGTCCGCGAGAACGGGCTGCGTTTCTTCAGATCGAGGCCGATCTCGACGAAGGTTTCAAACGGAATCGCGCAGATGGCGAAGTCGCCGATGCGGATGGCCTGGAGCGGCACTTTCAATGTTTCGCCCGCCTTCGCGAGGGCCAGCGTGCGCTTGGCATAGGCATCGGCCAAACGCGGCAGCTTGGCCAGTTCGGCCTCGTCCTTAATAGCAACAATCGCTTCGGCCCGTTCGATCTGCTCCTTGGTGGGACGGCGATGCTTGAGCGTGATCTCGCGCTGGATCATGCCGATACGCGCGTCCGACTTGTGCGCGGTGATCTTGTTGCGGGCCAACCAGGCTGCGTCGGCGGATTTCTGGGCAACGATGCGGATCTGCTCGAAAACTTCACGCGGCGGGCGGGGGGATGCGGCATTGAAGGGGATGTTGTTGATATCGCCGGAGGTGCCGTTGGTCATCATGGCAACGAAGTCGACACCCCCGCCGACGCGCGAGGGCATGAGCCGGGCGAACTCGCCGAAGTAGTCGGCTGAGACTGCCGCCTTTGGCGTGCCGCCGACGTAGTGGAGCGAGTAGTTCGCGTAGATTGCTAGCGGCTTGCGCGTCTTGGTGTCTTGCACCGAGAGGATGGTGATGTCCGGATCGGTCGGCCCAGCGGCGTGCGAAAGCACATCGGGGCTGGTGCCGGGGTTCATCTTCACGAGATCCTTGCCGCCGAACGGATTGAGCGGCATCGTCCCCGGCTTGAGAAACCAACGGCGGTTGAAGACTTCATCGGGCAGCGGATGCGACGCCGCACCAACCGCGGCCGGCCGCAGATTGCCGTGAGCTTTTACGATCGCCTCGGCAATTCCTTCAACCAGAAGCTTCCGATAGGCGACGGCCTCCGGTGGGCCGTCGATGATATTGGACGCCGGGCAAGAATGCGAATGCGTCGAAGAAACCAGCATGTTCTCCGGCAAAATCGGGCACTTCCGCGACGCCATGAACTTTGCCTCATCGATGGCTTGCTGGGCCGCGCCGAGATTATCGACGAGCACCAGGGCGATCACAGTCTTGCCGTCATCGAGCACCAGAGCCCGAGCGTGCAACGGATCGTTGGCCTTTTCCGCCATGTTCGCGGCAAACCCACCGGGCATATTGAGAGGGAATTTCTTCGGCGTGATGTCGATCGCTGCCGCACCGGCACGGATCGCGGGGGCGTCTTGCGCAATCGCAATGGAAGCGGACGCAAAGGCAAGGAACATCGTGCACGTGGCAAAGAATGGTCGGCAAGTCATTGGCAGGTTCCTGTCGAGAGGGTTTCAAGTCCGTCGAATTTGCTTGCAAGGGCTTGATAGGCATCGAGGGTAGGGCGGCCAAGGGGCGAACTGGAACGGAATCTTCCAGACGGATCGCGGTCGATCGAATTTTCGACCGTGTTTGATTCCGCTGAAGATCGAGCGGGCGCCTCATCGCATCGGCGGCCCATTTTGAATCGGTTCTGGGGCTATGAATTGTGTTCCGGTTCGAGGAGCATCCTGTACATCGTCCGCTTCCGGCGGTGTGTTTCGCCAGGCCTTTGAGCCGGAGCGGCCGAGGGTGAAGCCAATATCAAAGAGTTTTCCCATTACGACAGGGTCGAAGAAATTCGGAGAGGGGTCGATCGGGAAATCATCCGGAATGGCCGTCAGGCGAAAATGGGAATTGGTCTCCTTTGCCACGGTGGCGACGCGCCGAATGTCGTTGCGGGTATGGGCGTTGAGCAACGTATTAATCGCGCTCATTCCGATCTCGAGCGTTCTGGTTCCGGTGCGCGACGATTCACCGTATAGCTTTCCGGCCGTGACTACCCATACGGTGGAGTTGGCAGCGCCCTTGTCGCCCTGCGGTCCTTCCGCTGGTGCCGCGGCCAGCATAAAGCGTTGAACGAAGACCTGGGCGCTCACGCCGCCGTCGACGTGCGGTTCCGTGAAACGCCGGCCATTTACTTCGACGACGATGGAGACAGGCGGAAAGAAGCCGGGAATGGAAGCGGATGCCAGAAGTACATTCACATAAAGCGGCACGTCCCCGCGGGTGGCAATCGCCCCCATGTCCCATACGACAAGCCGCCGGGTATCGAGATTAGTCGTGGCCACATAGAGCCGGCGGCCGCGTGCATGGGCTTCGGTGACTTGAGCGACGACTTCCGGGGTAATCTGGCTTTCGATCAGTCTTTTCAACGGAACATTGGAAACGACCGACTCGGCTCGCAACGGAGCGAGAGGGCCGCGCCTGCGATAGATGTCGCGGTCGCTGATGGTGGTGAAAAGGCGCTTGAGTTCGGCATCGTATTGAGGGCCAAGAAAAGCGAACGTTGCGATGAGGGCCCCTGTGCTAATGCCGGTGACCACATCGAACGTCGGTCGCGCGCCGGTCTCGGTCCAGCCGTTCAACAGGCCGGCACTGAAGGCTCCGTAAGAACCGCCGCCGGAAAGGGCGAGAACGTTTCGCGGACAATCGGTAGCTCGCAAAGCAACATGCTGCCCGCGAGTGGGCGAGTTCACGTCGATCCAATCGCCGCTGGACGCGATTTGCCGCGGAACGCTGTTTCGCGTCGTCCGGCCACAGCCTGTCGTCGCCGCAACAGTTCCGACGAGTAGGAGAACTGCCAGCCATCGGCCGCAAGTAGCGCCCAGCTTTCCCAAAATAAACTCTCCAAGGATCAAGCCGCTCCGATGGAGCCATGCCTCCCTGCAACACGGTAGGATGGGAATGACGGAACTGCCGAATGGGCGAGTCACGAATGTTGAATTGACGGTCGTTCGATGTGATGGAATCGGCTTAATCGGTACATGTTCCCCGCGCGAGTCTCCGGAAACCCTACGACTCGCGGCTAAACAGCGTACCTACCCGTTCACTTTTTAAGCGCCTCCCGCGCCGCGATCAGCATCTTGATCCATGGGCCCAGATACCGCCCGTTATCGTGAAAGGTTCGGCCGCTCACCAAATTGCCATCCACCACGCATGCCTCATTCACGAACGTGCCGCCGCAGACCTCCAGGTCAAACTTGCACTTCGGCACCGTGGCCATGCGGCGACCTTTGACGCAGCCGGCGCGAGCGGGAATTTCGACGCCGTGGCAGACGCTGGCGATCGGCTTGTTTGCATTGAAGTAGTAGCGGGTGACGCGCAGCAAGTCTTCGTCTTCGCGGATGTACTCGGGGGCCCGGCCGCCGCTGAAGAAGATGCCGAGGTACTCTTCGGGTTTGATATCGCGGAACGCGATGTCTGCCTGGATCGTGTAGCCTTCCCATTCCTTGGTGATCGTCCAGCCCGGTTTGACTTCGTGCAGGACCATCTGGTAGCGGCGCTGTTCCGGCGCGGCCACCACTGGTTCGAAACCGTCTTCTTGCAGGCGATAAATCGGGTAAAGCGTATCGAGCGTCTCGGACGCATCGCCGACGATGACGAGGACTTTATTCATTGGGTGTTTCCTTTGATGAGCCGCTTGCGGCTGTCACAATAGCATCGAACACGCAACTTCCAGGACCGACAGGGCAATTGCGAGAATCAGATAAAGTCTCCCGCGATCAACGAGCCACGCTCCGATCAGCCCTCCGACGAAGAGGTGGGCCATCGCCTGAAGAAATGCCGATTTCAGACCGATCACTCGGAGTACGCCGAATGCGATGGCAATGACGATCCAGAGAATTTGCTTTTGCAATCCGGTCATTCCGGTCACTTCTTTTTGAGATGTTTGTCAAACCAGTCGGCAAAAATCTTCGAGTCGTCCAAGATACTCAGCCAGCCGTGGGCGGCCCCTTTTTTGACAACCAATTCGCACGGAACCTTGTTTGCCTTCAACCGCTCGATCATCAATTCCGACTGCTGAATGGGAACGAGCTTGTCGGCATCGCCGTGCATGATGAGCGTCGGGGCCGATTTCTCGGTGACGTGGTAGACGGGTGAAATCTTCTTGCCAATCTCCTTGCGCTTTTCCGGATCGGTGATCAGGACAAACGCATTGGTCTTCGGATCACGTTCGACGAATTCGAACGGGGCCTTGAAGCCAGAAAGCGTTCCGCCGCCCAGCGCGATCGCACCTTCCTTCCCGTAGTTCAGAAAATCGGTCGGCGGAAAGAAACAGGCCACGGCCGCCACCCGGCTCGACTCGCGCTCGACCGGATCTCTCGCCTCCGGGTCGCCATCCTTGCCGGTGCAACCCTGCATCAACGACAGATGGCCGCCGGCCGATCCGCCGGTGATGCCAAGCCGCTCGGGATCGACACCGTACTCTTTCGCGTGCAGGCGAATAAATCGCGTCGCCCGGTGCATATCTTCGAGTATCTCCGGTATGCTGAACCGCGGCTGGCTGCCATGAACGACCGCGAAGACGGTATAGCCCCGCTTGAGCGATTCATCGAAGAAACGTGGAAGGATCGCTTCCTTCGCGGAAAACCAACCACCGCTGACGCACATGATGATGCCCAAACCGTTGGCATCTTTCTTCGGGGTGAAGACATCCATGGTCATCGCCAGACCGAATTTACGGCCGTAGATGACGTCCTCCTTACGGGTGTAATTGGCGTCCTCGGCGTGGAGGATCGTTTCGCCGAGGAGGAAGACGATAAACGATAGGAGAATGTTTCGCATGAGGAGTTCCAGAATGAAACAGGTGGTCTATACCGGGGTCACTACTTTCTTAGCGGAAGAAACCTGCCCCCCCAGCCCCCTTCCCTCATAGGGAAGGGGGCTGGGGGGGCAGGTTGCATCTTACCGCGGCACCGTTAAGAACCGCAACTCACCACTCTCCACTTCCAACAACGCCACCGTAAATTCCACCGCCCGATGCAATGCTCCTGGATTGATCCGGCGCACGGTTCCTTCCTGTTGATCCATTGGAATATGTGAATGACCCGAGAACAGATAGTCCGGCTGCTGGGCGAGGAGGCGTCGCACATCGACGCTCATGTGGCCGTGGGTGACGCCAATGCGTTTGCCGGCCAGGGTGATGATGCTGCCCCAATCCATGCAGTTGGCTCCCGTCAGGTTCGCCATCTGACGCAGGGCGGAGATATCATCGTCGTTGTTGCCGAAGACGAAACTGCAGGGAAGGACCGTACACGCTTCCAAAACATCGGGTCCCATGATGTCGCCGCAGTGGATGAGGGCCTCAGCCCCGTCGCTCCGCAGCAGGTCGATGGCTCGGCGGGTGCGTTCGAGTTGATCGTGAGTGTCCGACAAGATTCCGAGTCGCATCGTGTACCTCACATCACGCCCGGGAAGGCACCACCATCAATGAGCAAGTTTTGTCCCGTGATGAACCCCGCCTGGGCCGAGCAAAGGAATCCGCAGGCGGCACCAAATTCACTTGGATCACCGAACCGTTTGGCGGGGATGGCTTCTTTCCGCGAGGCTCGCACGGCTTCCACGTTGTTGCCCGAACGATTGGCAGCCGTTTCGATCGAAGAACGCAACCGGCGAGTTTCGAACGCACCAGGCAACAGAAAATTGATGGTCACATTGGCATGGGCGACCGAGCGCGCGACCCCCGCCAGGAATCCCGTGAGGCCGGCGCGAGCACCGCTCGAAACATCCAGCCCCGCCAACGGCATCTTCACCGAGCCGGAGGTGATGTTGACGATCCGGCCGAATCGCCGGGCGACCATGCCGTCGATCACGCGCTGGATCAGTTCGATCGGCGCGATCATGTTGCCGACCACGCCGGCAATCAAGGCGGTACGATCGACTTGCCGGAAGTCGCGCAACGGCGGGCCGCCGTTGTTGGTGACGAGAATATCGACCTGGGGGACCGCTCCGATCAACGCCAGTTGGCCTTCCGCCGTCTCGACATCGGCCACGATCGGAATGACCTTGGCCCCCGTTTCCGAACGAATCTCGCCGGCCGTCTGTTCCAGATCGCCCGGATCGCGGCCATTGATGACAACCGTGCAGCCCGCCCGCGCCAGTTCGAGCGCGCACGCTCGACCCAGCCCCTGGCTCGAAGCGGCAACCACGGCCATTTTTCCCTTAATTCCTAGATCCATGTCGCACCCTGGTGATGTTTCAACTGGAAACCAACATTATATGGGCGTACCCCGACAGAAATAAAATTGCGCAAGTCGGATGGAACCAAATCCTGGAACATCTTCAATCATGGCGTTTCACGCGGATTGAATCGATGAAACTAACATTCGCCAAAATTTGCTTGCGTTCGAAACGATCGAGTGAGAAAATCCACCCCGATTTGTCTCTTTTCGATTTTTCAAAGATGTTTTCGACATCGTGCCCGTTAATTGTTTCTGTCTTTTCGCTGTTTTCAGGTAACGGTGCCCACTCTGCGGTACTGATCGGCCAATAGAGCCTTCGCGGATACTTCACGACCCTATCGAGTGTCGAGGCGAGGAACCGTTTAACCTAAAAAGTGGGAGCTAATCATGAACCAAAGACCCCTGAAATCGCTGGGACTGACGGTTGTTGCCCTCTGCTGGTTCATGAGTTGCCACCTCTCGTCGGCGGTCGCGCAAACGCGTGAAGCAAAACCGCCGATTTCGCCCATGCAGGGCTACCTCATCTGGACCAAGGTTCAGAAGCCGGATACGGAGGGTTTGACCCTTTTTGCCCCTGAACACATTTTCTTGAACGGCCGTTTCCGCGTTGGACGCGTTCAGATTCAGGTCGAGCGATTTAGCGAGGGCTTCTTCGTCGCGGACGCCGCCGCCGATACCGAACGGATTATCAGGAAGATGGCGGAACAGATCGTGAAGATGCAGAACATCGACAAGGCGGAGGACGTCCTGCTCAAAGTGCAAGACGTGGGAGAAGAGTGGTTCTTTCCTTGGAATCGTCCCAAGAAATTCTTCGGCTTCGAAATCGCGGAGGCGACCTGGCGAGATGGCAATCTAAAAGACCCTCGCGGTTTCAACGGACTATTGGCCCTGGGCATGAGTTCCGTCTCAGAGGAAGCAGCCAAGAAACGCAAGAAAGAATTTGAAGAGGCTCTCGCAGCAGCCAAGAAGGACCCGAAACTCGGTGCAGTGTACAGCAATCTCACCGGGGCCGACATGCTTCAGAATCTGGAGGATTACGGCTTTGCCTCTCGGAACGTGACGATCGCCCGACTCCAGGGCATGGGAAGCGGCTCGAAATGGGCAGCTAATGAATACAACCGGTCTCGAGCGAATGGCAAAAAATCGCCCATCTTGGAGAACCTCAAGAAGATTCGCGCGGACGCTCTCGAAAAGTTCAAAACATACGAACAAAATAATCAACAAGTGCCGGAGGATCAGAAGATTGGATTCGCCATGTTGGAGAAGGAAATCGCGAGGCATATGGAAGCGGTCGAGCACGATGACGACCGGCTAACCATCCACGTATTCGTGCTAGCCGGCAAAGCTCCTGTTCAAGTCAGCGAAGATATCGTGAAGAAGGCAGTCGAGATCGCCACGGAAATGAAAACGATCGGACTGGATTACCAGAATGCTCTCGACTTGAAAGATTGGGAGTCCGGCGAATTCAAAAAGGAACGCGACACGCTGGCCGACACGATCGCAAAAATCAAGGCGATGAATAACGAGCCGTCGGAATTTCAGATCAAACAACTCGCGGAAATGGATAAGCGGCTAGCAAATGAAAAGAAGCGGCTGGACACCAAAGTCAAATTTAAGACGGAATACAAATACTTCGCGGGAGAGGACGACGAAGACTACTGGATTTGGCTGCCGAAATTCGGCGAGATGCGCAAAAAATTCGACAATCGGCTCGTGGAGATCAAGGCCGACTTGAAGGAAATGGCCACGGAGCGCAAGCATCTTTACAAGCAGCAGCAGAGTTTGATGCAGGTCGAGCACTTCTATATGTCGAAGGACATTCAGGAGACGTCGCCGGAAAAAACCATCAATTTGGCTGATTCCAAGAAGCTCAAAAATTTCATCGCGCAACGTAGCAATGAGCTTCACGGCAGTGACGGCCCCTCCCCGGAACCCGAATCGCAGGCGGGACTCATCAAAGAGGCAGAGAAGAGCCTAAAGGAACTCGCTGATAGTTCCCGGCAGCAATGGGAGAAGGTCAAGAATAATCCGGCATCCACACTTTCCGAGGACAACAAGAAGGACTTGGAAAAAACGGCCAGGTTTTGGGAGGACCGTGAAAAAATCGTAAGGCTTGA
>JAIOQJ010000721.1 GCA_021413475.1 Planctomycetota bacterium
CTCGTTTCAGTAGCGACATAGCGAGTGCCGTGATGCAGCTCGGAAGCTTCAAAGAAACCGAATCGCAACGGATCGCGATCATGCAGGAAACGCCGATGACCGACGAGCGTGCCGAGTCCCTCATGCTCCGGGCATGCCTTGCGAAAGGCATCATCGCTCAGCGTCAATTGCCCGTGGTCTATAAGGAATGGCGTGAGCCCCGGCACGAGGCATTCCAGCAGCGAAACGGCTGGTCGCTCCTGAATGCGTTCACCTCGGCTCTACACGGGCTTCAGGAACGCAACCCTGCCGACCTTGCCCGCCGCACGATGCGGTTGCACGCCTTGCTGTCGAGCGTGACAACTCCGTTCTCGGCCGCCTGAGAAGGAGTCACCCCATTCCAACGGAATGGGGTTTTTCAGTGATTAACTTTGATTTATGGGTGAATCATCTCAAGGATCTGACATTGTGCTTGCATGCGTCAAATCGCAACTGGAACTCGACGGCTTCGATTACCATGCGAAATCGTTTCAGAAGGTAGCTCGCCAAATTGACGGCGGTAGTAACCCGAGAACTTGCCCGCATGAGCGAATCCGAAATCGTTCGCGATAACTGCGATTTCCTGGCTTGGCGCTTCCGTCTTCTTGAACGCCGCGCGAACCGCGTGCAATCGGAGGGCTTGATAATACGCCATCGGGCCAAGCCCGAACCGTTCACGGAATGCCAATCGCAGCGTCCGCCCGCTCGCGCCCAAGGCCGCACACAGGTCGATCTCTCCGGTCGGAATCCGGAGCCGGGCTCTCATCAGGTCTTCCGCTCGACCCACCAATGCGGTCCTCGATCGAAGAGTCAGGTCGAAGCTACTGGAGTCATGCATCGGGAATACGGCCTCGGCGGCAGCGGCGAGACATGCCTGCTCGATCGAGCGAACTTCTTGAACATCTGCTGAAGGCGATCCGGATCCTGAAACAATGAACTGCCTGACTCTTGCCTCAAGCCTCTTGAACACATCCGGTGGCGATTGCATCGCGAGCCAGTTGATCGGTTTGGGGCTCGATCCGGTCATCAGACGAGCAATTTCCGAAAGCCTCTCTTCGGCGATGGTGATGCTCAGGTTGGCGGCGATTTTCGATGTGCGATGGTCGACCTCGACCACCCCGCGCCGAACGACAAGACATCCCGCATCGATCTGCTTTCCCTGCCAACGACAGGTCGCACTTTCAGGAATGACCAGTGCAATGGTGACGACACCCGGACGCTCCCGCCCCCGGACTAAAATCGCTTGATTCCCTTTCGCGAAGTGCGCGTGCAACTCTTGACCGCGCGCCACTTGCAGCGTTCCCTCAAAGCGGCCGCGGGAAAGCTGCTCGATCTTTCCTTCCCAGCCAGACAGCAAGCGCACGAGATGATCGAAGTCGTTAATACGAATTTTAGAATTACCGATTATCGGTGGGGCCATCGGATCACTCGCAGCGGAACCTCGACAACGGCGGCCTTTGCCAGAATGGGATACTCAAATCTATTTTAGTCGAACGGCTGGCAATGGCCCATAGGGTGAACTTACGGGAATTGACATTATCTACGCCTTTGATCGCACATTTAGTCCAGCGCTACGGAGACACAATCATGAAACGACCTCTCCTCGTGGCCGTCGGGATCTCCTCGTTCGCTGTTTTCCTCGGCTGGCTCGCAGCAGGCGGTCGGCTGGCGGACGCGTTCGCTCGGGACAAAGCAGCCCCGACGAAGTCCGATGGCACCGTGCTGCCGTTTCCTGTCACGCCGTCGGCAAGCGTGGCTGGCCCGACATTGCAGGAATCCAAGATGACGTGGCGGAAGGAGCCGGAGCGACTCAAGCCGGGTGCGCCGAACGTCCTGATTGTCTTGATCGACGACGTCGGGTTCGGCATTCCGGACACGTTTGGAGGTGAGGTCCGTACGCCGACGCTGACGAAGTTAAAGAACGAAGGCATCTGCTACAACACATTCCACACCACCTCGATCTGCTCGCCGACTCGCGCTTCGATTCTGACCGGTCGCAACCACCACCGGGTCGGCAACGGCACCATCGCCGAGAGGGCTTCGGACTTCGACGGCTACACCGGCATCATCCCGAAAACCTCCGCCACCATTCCCGAAGTGTTACACCACTATGGCTACAAATCCGCGGCGTTCGGAAAGTGGCACAACACGCCGGCGAACCAGACCACCGCGATGGGGCCGTTCGACCGTTGGCCGACAGGCCACGGATTCGACTACTTCTTTGGCTTCCTCGCCGGTGAAACGTCGCAGTGGGAACCACGGTTATACGAGAATCTCAACGCGATCGAACCGCCGAAAAGCGAGAAGTATCACCTCACCGAGGACATGGTCGAGAAGGGACTCGGCTGGTTGAAGAAGCACCAGTCGTTCTCCCCCGACAAGCCGTTCCTGATGTACTGGGCACCGGGAGCGGTTCACGGTCCGCACCACATCTTCCCGGAGTGGGCCGACAAGTATAAGGGCAAGTTCGACGACGGCTGGGACAAGTACCGCGAGCGCGTCTTCGCCCGGCAAAAGCAGATCGGCGTGATTCCCGCGGATACCAATCTGACGCCGCGTGACGCGACAATGGCCTCATGGGACAGCATTCCCGAGACGGAACGGGCATTCCAGCGCCGGTTGATGGAGGTGTATGCCGGGTTCGTCGAACACACCGATACCCAGGTGGGTAAGCTAGTGAATGGGCTGGAGCAACTCGGCCTCCGTGACAACACCATCATCCTCTATATCTGGGGCGACAATGGCTCCAGTGCCGAAGGCCAGAAGGGGAGCGTCAGCGAGCTCCTGGCCCAGAACAACATCTCCAACACCGTTCAGCAACAAATGGCGGCGCTGGAGAAGGTCGGCGGGCTCTCCGCTCTCGGCGGTCCGAAGACGGATAACATGTATCACGCTGGCTGGGCGTGGGCCGGAAGCACCCCGTTCAAATCCACCAAGCTTGTCGCGGCCCATTTCGGCGGCACTCGTAATCCGCTGGTCGTCTCATGGCCGAAGGGAATTAAGCCAGACAAGACACCGCGGGCGCAGTTCCACCATGTCAACGACATCGCCCCGACACTGTACGAGGTGATCGGCGTCAAGCCGCCCGACGAGGTCAACGGGTTCAAGCAGGATCCCATCGATGGCGTGAGCATGGCATACACGTTCGCCGATGCGAAGGCCGCAACCCGGAAGAAGACCCAGTACTTCGAGAACAACGCGAGCCGTGGAGTTTACCAAGACGGCTGGTTCGCCTGCACGTTCGGGCCGTTCATCCCGTGGGACACGCCGGCCTCGACCGCACGACTGAAGGGATGGGACGCGAACAAGGACGTGTGGGAACTTTACGACCTGTCGAAGGACTTCTCCCAGGCGAATGACCTCGCGGCGAAGGAGCCAGAACGGCTCGCAAAGCTGAAAGATCTGTTCTTGGCCGAGGCGACGGCAAACAAGGCGCTGCCGATCGGCGGCGGGTTATGGACGCGGTTCCACCCCGAGGATGCCATCGGCAGCCCGTACAAGTCGTGGCGGTTCGACGCGACCACCACCCGTATGCCGGAGTTCACCGCCCCGCCCCTGGGAAAGCGGAGCAACCACGTCACGATTGATGTGGAGGTCGGCAAGGACGCGTCCGGGGTGTTGTACGCCCTTGGCGGCGCGAGCGGGGGCGTGACCTTGTACATGGACAAGGGCCATCTGGTCTACGAGTACAACATGCTCATCATTGAGCGGACCTTCGCTAAAAGCGATGCGAAGCTCGCTGCCGGCAAGCACAAGATCGAAGTCTCGGAAACAATTCCCAAGCCTGGCGCCCCGGCCGAAGTGGTGCTGAAAGTGGATGGCAAGGAAGTCGCGAAGGCGACGGTGAAGCGGACGGTCCCGGCAGCGTTCACCGCGAGCGAGACGTTGGATGTCGGCGTCGACCTCGGTTCCCCCGTGTCGCTCGATTACTACGACCGCGCTCCGTTCAAGTTCGAAGGCAGGATCGAGAAGATGACCGTCGAGTTGAAGTAATGAAACGATGGCCACAGGGGGCGGTCTCATCCGGTCCCTTCCCTTTTTCTGAAAGTGAGAGGAACTGAATGGCTACAGAAGTCAAAGTCGCGGCCGCGGCGATGTCGAGGCGAGCAACTACGCTACTCGAGGAATTCAAAGCCTTCGCACTCAAGGGCAACGTAATCGACCTCGCGATCGGCGTCGTCATCGGCGCGGCCTTCGCGAAGATCATCGATTCGCTGGTGAAACACCTCATCATGCCCATCATCGGGGCGGTTCTGCCTGGCGAGAAAGGCTATCTTGGCTGGAAGTTCACGCTGGGCGGTAGTGAGGTCCCGTACGGTCTCTTCATCGGGGAAGTCATCAACTTCCTGATCGTCGGCTTCGCACTGTTCATCTTTCTAAAGAAGTTCCTGGGTTGGGCACTTCGCCAGAAGAAGCAGGAGGAGCAGCCTGCCACGCCACCATTGACCAAGGACCAAGAGTTTCTCGCCGAGATTCGGGACTTGCTCAAAACACAGCGGGGCCAATCCGTGGACACGAAACCGGCATCGGCGCTTCCCGCGTAACTGGGTGACGACAAACGGCATCCGGATCGAGTTGGAGGCGATGGCATGAACGCTTTGGCCAGTTCAAATAAGAACTCTGGGCACGACCTTCGTTCGGAACCGAGACGGCGTCGGTGGGGCATGCTCGTTGTTGGCGCCATCCTGCTCGGCGCGTTGATTGCGAGTGTTTTTGCCGCGATCGCTCTTTTTCGACCAGCGCCGCCGCGGACTCATCGGATTCAAATGACGACCGACACCGCCCAACGGCGCGTGTTTCTGGCGGAGCAGATACGTGCAGAAGGCAGTCGTCACCATCTCGACATCGTTCTCACACCGAAGCAGTACGGTGCCCTGGAGTCGCTGGACCTGGTCGACTCTCCGAACGATCTTAAGTTCGCTCTGGTTGCAGGCGGGGTAACCGCTCGCGAATACCCGCACGTGCGAATGGTGACCACCGTGGCGAAAGAGTTTCTTCACGTGCTGGTGAAACCGGAACTTGCGGATAGGGGAATCTCCGCTCTCCATGGAAAGCGAATTTTCCTCAGCCCCCCGACGACCGCCTCCCACCACATCGCGCGCGAAGTGCTGGCCTTCGTTGGCCTCAAGCCCACGACCGAGACCAAGTCCGGTGGCTACATCATTGACTCGATCGCTGCCCAAAAAGGTCTTCGCGAACTGGATCGAATCGAATCGCTCGGGGAAGCGGAGCGTACCCAGGCGATCGCCAAGCTCCCCGATGCTGCCGTGTTCGTTGCGCCGCTTCCTTCTCCGCTCGCCCTGCGGTTGGTCCAGGGATGCGGCTACCAACTGCTGGCGTTGCCTTTTGCCGAGGCATTCAGCCTCGATCTCCTGAACCCGCCGAATGCCGCGGGCATTAGTATTGATCGCAAACTTCTGACTTCGGGCATTATCCCCGCCTACACGTATGGCGGCGACCCGCCCACTCCGGCGAAGGATTGCCCGACCATTAGCGTGCCGCTTATCTTGGTCGCTCAGGACGATGCCGATCCCGAGGCTGTTTCCTTACTCTTGCAGACCATCCACGATAGCCCGCTTACGAGCACGATGCGCCCTCCACCGTTGAAAGACCAGATTCAACCGTTCCCGCTTCACGCCGGCACCGAGCTTTATCTGCATCGCAATGATCCCCTGCTGACTCCCGAGGTTGCATCAAAATTGGGAACGCTGGCCGGGGGCGTCAGTGCGTTCGTATCGGGCTTGATCGCCTTCTACACCTTCTTGCGTCTACGCAAGCTCCGACGCTTCGAATCCTATTACCGCGAACTCGGGCAGATCGAGCGGATCGCGCGCGGGCTTGAGGTTGATCCAGAAGCTCCTACCGATCGCAGCGCACTTCGAACGCATCTGGAGGAACGTCTCTCCGGCTTGAAATGCCGGGTACTCGAAGACTTTGCGGAAGGTGGACTCAAGGGCGAAGGCCTCGTGGCGGGCATCATCGCTTTGATCAACGATACACGAGAATCTCTGGCTCACATGCTGCCTTAGCGAGAGTGTGAGACACCCAAATATCTCGAACTCATCGAAGGAGTTTCCGAATGCTGAAAAATACCAAAGTTCTGGCCGTGGTCTTCATCGGCCTCGGGATGGTGCTCGGCTATGCCGCGGCGTCGGGCTATCTCGATCCAAATCAGTGGGCGCGCGCCAACCAAACCGCAACGGCCGAACCGCGGCCAGTTAACCCGGAATGCCAATCCGGCTGCTGCGACGCGAACAAGGGCCAGCTCGTGGCTCTTGCCAACCACAATCAGCGCGTTGCAGATAATGCCGAGAAATCGGGGAAGAAGCCGAACATCCTGTTCATCATGGGCGATGACATCGGCATCTTTAACCTGTCCTGTTATCACCAGGGCATCATGGGGTACAACACACCGAACATCGACCGGCTGGCGAAGGAGGGAGGCAAGTTCACGAGCTACTACGCCCAGCAGAGTTGCACGGCGGGGCGGTCCGCGTTCATCACCGGCCAACTGCCGTTCCGCACGGGGCTATCCAAGGTCGGACTTCCCGGCGCGGACCTGGGACTTCGCAGGGAAGACCCAACCATTGCCGAGTTGCTGAAGCCGCAAGGCTACATGACTGGCCAGTTTGGCAAGAACCACCTCGGCGACAAAGACGAATTCCTGCCTACCAATCACGGCTTCGACGAGTTCTTCGGCAATCTTTACCACCTGAACGCCGAGGAAGAACCCGAGAATCCAGACTTCCCCAAGAATCCGGAGTTCAAAAAGAAATTCGGTCCACGAGGTGTCATCAAGGCGACTGCCGGCGGCA
>JAIOQJ010000100.1 GCA_021413475.1 Planctomycetota bacterium
GTCGCGAACGTGCTCCCCCCCGCGATGAAGAGAATCAGGCCCGGTATAGCGGTCGGCATGAACGGCAGGCCGAGTAAGGGCGAGATGAAGAGAAAAGCCGCGGCGAGCAACAAGCTGATCGCGAGTATGAGCATCCGAAGATCGCGCGGCACGGTTGGCGGTTCCATCGCTTCGCCACTCTTAATCAGCCGCAACGTGTCTTCTTCCATTCGCTTTCTCGCGAGATCCAAGTTCTTTTGCCGGTCTCGATTGGCATCGCCGGACGCGCGAAGCAAATGCAGAAGCAACCCACCAACGGCGATGCCGGTTGCGACCAGGTGGCCAACAAGGGCCGGCAACAAGACGAACGCCGTCGCGAGCAATTCGACGATCAAGAATACCAGACCTAGCAGAGTCACATTGAAATGCCGATCCGCCCTCAGGCCGCCTTCCATGTCAGGCTGGATCCATCCGCACTGAGGACACGGGCATAACTCGGCCGTCTGCTCGGCATCCCGGCGATACTCGGCCTCGACACTCGCCTGGGTCGCGTTGAAATTGGTATCGCGCCGCTGCACGGTGATCCGTCGCAAATATTGAAAATCCGTCCCGCAAGCGACGCATTTCAGCGCGGTCCAGATGCGGATATAAAGCGTGGCATCCTCGGACAACCGCATCGGGATCTCTTTCAATTTGAATTGCAATGGCGAGAAGGCTCTCTTTAGGGGCCGGAGTGACTTTTACCCACAAAGAACTCCGGCCCCTTATGGGAGCCGGCTCGCCTTTAATTTGGCCGATACGTCGCGAACGAATTCTCTGTCTCCCACAGCACCACCTCGACGACCGGTAGGCCTTGGCCCTTCGCATAGTCGAAGATCATCTTGGCGATGTTTTCGGCCGTCGGGTTTGTTTCGACGACGACCACCGGTTCGTTTTGGCGTCGTAACTCCGGTAACACCGGGTCATCGCGATGGAGGATCATCTTGTGGTCGAGCGTGTCATCGATCCAGGTTTGCACGATCTTCTTCATCAAGCTGAAATCGACGACCATGCCGAGTTTATCGAGTTCCGGTGCTTCGAGGGCGATGACCGCCTTGCCGTTATGTCCGTGCAAATTTCGGCACTTGCCGTTGTAATTCAGCAAGCGATGGCCGTAGCAGAAATGAATTTCGCGGGTGACACGGTACATAGAAACCTCGCTCGCGATTCTCTAACTCGAATACGTCGTCGGATCGGGAACACCGACCGAACGGAACGCGCTATTTCTCTCCGCACATTTGTTGCATCGGCCGCAATGTTGGCCGTTCACAGGGTGAATGCAGGAGAACGTATGTTGTAGGGGTAAACCGGGAACACGCGTGACGACTTCCTTTTTCGACAGCCGTGCGTATGGCCGAATCACACTGACATTCCCCTCGACGGCCATGTTCACCGAGTTCGTAAACGCTTCAAAAAAAGCAGGCGTCGCGTCGGGGAACGGGTTGGCGGCCAGCGGTGCCATCGCGATCGTTGGCACTCGATTCAGATGGCACCAGAGTAACGCCTTCGCCAGTAAGAGGACATTTCGGCCGGGAAGAAAAACCGCCTCGTCGGGACTATTCTCGTCGGGGACACCCGTGCCAGTGATGCTCCAGTGCGAACCGTAAAGATCGGTAACCGGCTGATGCAGGATCGTCAACGGCTTCAACGTCGAACTTGCCACGGCCGCCAGGAAACGCTTCAGATGAGCGAGTTCGACTTCCTCCCAACTCATCTCCGCCCGGATGTAGATCGGATGCACGATCAGCCCAAGCGAAACTGCCTCGGCAAGCAAAACAGCACTATCGACCCCGCCGCTGCACAAGACGGCCAGGGGCCCTCGGCGCTTGATTTCCTGAAAATCGGGTGAGTCCGGGTTCATCAACGTGATTCTAGTGTCATCGCACATATTGACGAGCCGGGCCACTTTGGGGGCACAAGCAAATCAATTTTAGCCACGGATGGAACACGGATCAAACGCGGCGCGGCCGAGCCGCAATCAAAACAAGAAATGAGCCACAGAGGACACGGAGATCACCGAGAGAAAATCCGAAACGATCCTGCTTTCTCCGTGCTCTCTGTGGCTCATTTCCTGTTTTGATTGCGGCTTCCAGGCCAAATTTTATCCGTGTTCCATCCGTGCGAGAATTCATTGGCTGCGGCTCGGCCGTGCCAGGTTTGATACGTGTTCCATCCGTGGCTAAAACTCGCCCTTCGCCCATCACTTCAAACACGCTCCCGCTTCGTCGCACAACTTCTGAGCTTCTTCGATCGTCGGGGCTTCGGCGATCACGCGGACGATCGGTTCCGTATTGCTTGCCCGCACGTGGACCCAGCGATCTTTCCAATCGAGGCGTAAGCCATCCAGGCGATTGATCGAGGCGTCGGGCCAGTGCTGCTGAAGTGCGTTGAACGAGGCAACCAGCTTCTCGCGGGCCACCGTGTACTTGGTCTTGAGCATCGCGTAGGTCGGCAAGGCGGCCACCAATTCGCTGAGCGTTTTGCCCGACTCGGCCATGTGATGCAGGATCAACGCCATGCCGATGAACGGGTCGCGAATCCAGCCGACGCGGGGATCGATCACGCCGCCGTTCCCCTCGCCGCCGATGACTGCATTATGCATTCGCATCCCCGAAACCACATTCGCCTCGCCGACGGCCGTTCGCAAACAGAGACTCCCCGAGGCTTTCGCGATGTCCTCGACGACGCGTGAGGTCGACATGTTGATGACCACGTTCCCCGGCTTCTGGGCCAGCCGATACTGCACCGCCAGGGCGAGTGTCAGTTCCTCCGATACGCAATTGCCCTTTTCATCGATGAGCACCAGCCGGTCAGCATCGGGATCGAGAACGAAGCCGATCGACGCTCCGTTGCGTTCCACCAAAGGCCCGACATCGACGAGATGGGCGGGAATCGGTTCCGCTTCGTGGACGAAATGACCATCGGGGATACAAGCATATTCGATCACTTCGCAACCGAGTGCGTTCAGGAGCATCAGGGCAAGCGGACCGCCGGCCCCGCCGTTGGCGTCGATGAAGACGCGGAATCCCGACGCATGGATGGCCGCGACCCCGGCCTGATCGCAAACCATTTGAGCGTGATATTCCAGCACGTCGGGCGGGACGCTGACGTCGCCGATCTTGTTCCAGGGGATAATTTTTCGCTCCCCGGCTTCAAAGAGTCCGCGAACCTCCGCCCCCTTTTCCGCGGAAAGCACCGCTCCGTCGGAGCCGAACATTTTCAGACCGTTCCAGGGGGCAGGATTGTGGCTTGCCGAAATCTGAATGCAGCCAGCCGCCCCCAGGTGCCGCACCGTGATCCCGCAAGTCGGAGTCGGGGAGATGCCGATATCGATCACGGAGCAGCCCGAGGAAAGCAATCCAGCGATCACCGCGTGCCGCAGCATATTTCCGCTTGGTCGACTATCGCGCGAAACGATCACCCTACCGCCGCCAACCCAGGTCCCGAACGCCGCCGCAAACGAAGTCGCAATGGCGGGGGTCAACCCCTCGCCAACGATGCCGCGAATGCCGGAGACGGAGACGATCAAATCGGAAGGAATGACTTGGTTCATCGGGATAATGTAGGGCGCAGAGTTGGGGCTGTCATTCAGCGTTCGAAGGGTTTGCGAAGCCATGCACTTGTGTGTTGCTGCGTTCGGTGGCCAGGAATGAAGCCGGGCATTCGCCATCTCCCCGAGGCGAAATCAAGTTGGATGAGGTGCGATTCTTCTGGTTTGGCGTCGATCTTGAGTGAGTCTAAATTCCGGTGGCCGCCACGGACCCAGATCGTTTAGTCAACCTTCTGGTCCGGCAACGGGGGAAGGTCGGCTTTCTTGACGTTGGCGGGTTTATTTGGTGTTGAAACGAGGCGGAAACCATAGGAATCATTTGCCGCGCCCGACGAACTCGTGTAGCGGAATGCTGAACGACAGTAATTGACCTTACTGCTCCAGTTGCCGCCTCGTAAGACCCAAATATTTGATGATTGCTTCGTCAGTTGCGCGGTGCCATCTCTGGGGGCATTGCTGTACGGTCCTGGAAAATCTTCGCACCATTCATAAACGTTGCCATGCATGTCATGCAAGCCAAATGCGTTAGGTCTGTACGAGCCGACAGTTTTGGTGCCAGCTTTCGATTCGACATCAAAATTCGCGTCTGCCTTTGTAAGCGTTCTACCCATGTTGTAAGCCGTTGTCGTTCCTGCTCGACAGGCGTATTCCCACTCTGCTTCGCTCGGCAGCCGGAATGTGACGTTATAATCGTCGAACTTCTCGTTCAACTTCTTGATAAATGCCTGAATATTACCCCACGAGACTGTTTCCACCGGCCTTTTAGCCCCTTTGAACTTCGACGGGTTCGTTCTCATAATCGCTTGGTACTGTTCCTGTGTTACCTCGTAGCTCCCCATCGCGAAATCGTGACCGAAGACGATCTCGTGTTGCTCTTCAGCATCGAATTCCTTTTTCCCGGGAGAGCGGTCGGGTTCAGTTAACGGTGATCCCATCATGAACTTCTTGCCCTTGGCATGGATCTGGATCATTTCCAGCTTGATGCCGTTTCCGAGGTCGTAGTTGATTTCGTCGCCTTTGATGATGGGCGGCGGAGTTGGGCTTGATTTCTTCGCATCGGCGGGTTCTTCTTGTGAGGCAACAATCCGGAAACCGTAGGTGTTGTAACGCTGATCTGGTGCCACTGCGTAACGGTATGCGGCACGGCAATACTGGACGTGGTTGTACCAGCTACCTCCCCGAAGAACACGAAACTCGGACGTTTGCCTTTTTGTCTGCGCAGTGCCATCTTTCGGTGCATTGCTGTAGTGTCCAAAATAGTCCTCACACCATTCCGCGACGTTGCCTTGCATGTCGTATAAACCGAATGCATTCGGTTTATACGAACCGGCAAACCTCGTGCCGGCACTTTTCGTGGTCGCGTCAAAGTTCGCATCCTTCTTTGTCAAAGACGCGCCTTGGCTGTATGCCGTCGTCGTCCCCGCCCGACAAGTGTACTCCCACTCCGCCTCGCTTGGTAGTCGGAAGGTCACCTTCCGATCGATGAACTTACCGTTCAACTTCTGGATGAACGCTTGCGCGTCGTTCCACGTCATTGGTTCCACGGGGTTCCTGGCGCGTTTGATCTTCGCCGGGTTTGTTCCCATGACAGCTTCGTATTGCTCCTGGGTTACTTCAATCTTCCCAATTGAGAAATTATGTCCAAATGCGATTTCATGCTGCTCTTCTGGATCCCCGTCGAATAACTTGCTTGAATTCTCGCGTAGCGGCTCCTCTTTCGGCGAACCCATCAGAAATTTCTTCCCTTTGGCGTTGATCTTGATCATCTCCAGCTTGATGCCGTTGCCGAGGTCGCAGGTGATTTCGTTGTCCTTGATGACGGGCGGCGGAGGATCTACTGGCTTTACATCGATGGAATCATTCAAAGTGGTTGCTAACCGAAAACCTATATTGTCTCGCTGAGACGTCGGCGCGAGTTCATTACGGTAAGCGGAGCGGCAACTCCCCGTATCGACGTGCCAGAGGCCGTCGCGCAAAACACGAACGTCTGACGCTTGCTTGGCGATCTGCGCGGTGCCGTCGCGCGGGGCCTTGCTGTAAGGCCCATAATAGTCCTCGCACCACTCCAGTACGTTGCCGTGCAAGTCGTGCAAGCCGAACGCGTTCGGAGGGTAGGAGCCAACGTCTTCCGGCCCTCGAAGCGAGGTCCCTTCGTAACGATTCTCTTTCGGCAGCGTGCTACCGGTATCGTACGCGGTCGTCGTTCCTGCTCGGCAGGCGTATTCCCACTCCGCTTCGCTCGGCAGCCGGAATACCGCTTTACGATCCTTGAACCTTTCATTCAGTTTCTTGACGAACTCGTGCGCGTCGCTCCATGACACCATTTCGACCGGCTTCATCTCGCCCTTGAATTTGGCGGGATTATTACCCATGATCGCTTCGTACTGCTCTTGCGTCACTTCATATTTGCCCATCGAAAAATCGTGGCCGAAGGAGACTTCGTGCTGCTCTTCGCGATCGAAATTTTTCTCAGAATTGTCACGATCTGGTTCATCCTTTGGCGAGCCCATCTGGAATTTCTTCCCTTTGGCGTGAATTTTGATCATTTCCAGTTTCACACCGTTTCCGAGGTCGAAGACGGTTTCGTCGCCATGAATAATTGGAGACGAATCGACTTCATTCGGAATAACCGGTCCTTCTGGTTTCGGAGACTCCTCCTCCTTCGCTACCGATTCATTTGGCTTGGGCTTTTGGCCGGGAAGTAAGACAATTGCCAGCAACACGGCAGCAACGATCACGGCGATGCCGGCCGGAATCAGCCAGCGCGGGCGATTGGCGATTTCGAGCTGAGGCGATTCATCGCGTGTGCGTTCCGTGGTTTGGGTTGTCGATGCATGTTTCGCGCGATTCTCGGAAGGCTCCGAAACGCGGCCCGGCGGTTTCGATGCCGTCGCCATTTCGGCCAGCACCTTCGATGCCGTCATCGGCATGGCGTGGACGTCGGCGGGTTCCGCGCGATTCTCCGAAGCTTCTGAATCGCGGCTAAACGACTTCGACGTGGTTTCCAACTTGCGCAAGGCCTGAACCACTTCTTCGGCAGAGGAGGGGCGGTTCTCTGGGTTCTTTGCCAGCAAGCGATCGATCAAATCAACCAAACTGGCAGGCACCAGGGGAGCCATCGACGCGAGTGAATCGTGCGGTTCGTAGCGCAGGGCATGCATCATCGCCAGCATGCTCGGAGCCTTGAACGGCAGACGCCCCGACACCAGTTCGTACAGCACGATGCCCAAACTGAACAAATCGGACCGAAGATCGGCCTTTTCGCCGGATGCTTGTTCTGGCGACATGTACGCGGGCGTGCCGAGTACCGAACCGCTATGCGTGATCTTCATCTCGTCGGCCGTATCGCGGGCCAGGCCGAAATCGAGGATTTTGACTCGGCCTTTCGGGGCC
>JAIOQJ010000077.1 GCA_021413475.1 Planctomycetota bacterium
ATCGCTGGAACCAGCGAGCCGTGTGACAAACGCGCCGAGCAACCCACGATCGCCCCGCCAAAAGCGGCGGACGTCGTCGCGATAGCGGCCATTCCATTCCGCCCAGCGGAGATCGCCGAACGAACCAACCTGATAAGCACCGGCCGCGTCCCAAGCCTCGGCAATGATCTTCGTATCCGCGAGGAGCGGATCTTCGGAAATCGCTTCGACCAGCGGCGGGTTCGGCACGAGGTTGCCGTTCCGATCGCGGCTCAAGATCGACGCCAGATCGAAGCGGAAGCCATCGATGTGATAGTTGTGGACCCAGTGACGCAGGCAGTGGAAGATCATTTCGCGAACGACCGGATGGTTGCCGTTCACAGTGTTGCCGCAGCCCGAGTAGTTCATGTAATGCGTGCCACCATTGGCCAGCATGTAGTACGTCTTGTTCTCGAGGCCCTTGAAGCTCAGCGTCGGACCAAGCTCGTTCCCTTCAGCCGTGTGATTGAACACGACGTCGAGAATCACTTCCATGCCGGCAGCATGCAGGGCTTTCACCATCTGCTTGAATTCATTCACCTGGCCGCCGGGCTCTTGGCTCTGGGCGTAACCTCGATGCGGCGAGAAGAACGCCATGGAGTCGTAACCCCAGTAGTTCTCGCGCTCAAGCTTCTGGCCATAGATGCCGCCGATCGGAAACTCATGGATCGGCATCAGCTCGACAGCAGTCACACCCAGCGACTTCAGATACGGAATCTTCTCGATGATGCCCGCATAGGTGCCGGGGTTCTTGCACTGGCTGCTCGGGTCTTTGGTGAAACCCTTCACGTGGGTTTCGTAAATGATCGTTTCGCTGATCTTGCGGCGGAGATGGCGGTCACCTTCCCAATCGAAGTAGTCATCGACCACGACGCACTTGGGGGGCCGAATGATGCCGTCGGTGCTTTCTTGAAAGGCGCCGGCGAGAGCCTTGGCATAGGGATCGATCAGGCGAGCCCGCCCGTTGAAGCGGTGGCCGTTAGCAGGATCGAAAGGCCCGTCGGCTTGAAAGTGATAAAGCTGCCCGGCGCTCAAGCCCGGCACAAAGATGCTCCAGATGTCGCCCCAGCGGTCAGTGTCGCGTTCGAAATCGATGATCTCGGTCGGTTCGCGATCGTCGACTGCGTCATAGAGCAGCAAACGCATCGCTTCCGCGCTGCGGCTATAGACGACGAACTGCACGCCATTCTCATGAAGAATGGCGCCGTACGGCATCGTGTAAGTGAACTGAAGTTTTGGGTGAACGTGTCGCATGAGCATTGGGTGGGGCCTCGTGCTACTCAGGTGGGTGCGACGGAAAATAATTTCCTGGCTGCCATTTCCAATAGAACGTGCGACGATTTGCTGCGGAGAGGTGCAGGCGAAACCGGCGACAACGAACCTGGCAGACCACTACGCCCAAAACGTAGCACTCCCTGAAGCGCGAGGCGGCTCAGACAGCCAATATAGCTTCGAAAAAAGGCAACACGGCGGTCTGTCGCGCGGATTGCCGAAAGTTTGTATGTCCGCCGGTTCAGTCCCATCGGCTAAACGGTACCGGCTGCGTAAGCTGTCGGGCGGTTTTCCGCATGGAGTTGGCGGGCAGGTGCGGTGGTAAGGGGGATGCGGGATGCGAGGTGCGGGCGGGGTTCAGGAGTCGGGAATCGGGAGACAGTGGGCAGGAATCAGTTTGTCATACTCCCTCGCCCCGGTACTCCGGGGAGAGGGGCTGAGCTGCA
>JAIOQJ010000726.1 GCA_021413475.1 Planctomycetota bacterium
CGTTGGTAGATCGAGGGGATTCTCCATGCAGACTGGCTCCAAGGCCAGAATCCGGTGGGTGAGGCGATTTCAACGCCCTTATCATATACGCGCAAGAGGGAAGGATCCATTTCAATCAGCGAAGATGATCCTCGCGCCCCCACTTTGCCGATCGGATGCTTTGATCTTCACTTCGTCATGCCGATGCCGGCTGTGCTTTTCCAAGATTCCGCGCCTGAATCAATTCCGCAACAATACTGATTGCAATCTCCGGCACGGTTTGCGAACCAATCGGCAAGCCGAGCGGTGCGTGGACGTGGTCGAGCATCTCTTCGGTAATCCCTTTGACGAGCAAATCCTCAAAGATAAGTTTGATCTTGCGTTTGCTACCGATCATGCCCACGTAACTTGCATTGGTCTTGGCGAGGTGGTAGAGCGCTTCTTCGTCGTGATTGTGGCCGCGGGTCACGATCAGGCAGTAAAACCCGGGATCAATCGACGCGGCGAGTTCCTGCAGCGAACGACCGATGTCGCCCACAAGAAGCCGTTGCGCGCTCGGGAAACGCTCTTTGCTGGCAAACTTCTCCCGATCGTCGAGGACCCACACGTCGAATTCGACCTGGCTGGCCAATTCCGCCACGGCCTGACCGACGTGCCCGCCGCCAACAATCAGCAATGTGATCCGCGGCAGCATCGGGAGATAGGAAAAGCCTTTGTGAACAAACGGTCGCGGCCGCGCGGTCAACGGCTTCAGGCCTGCGAGGGCCGCTTCAGGCGGCAGATTGTCGGCGAGGCTCCCGACCAGTGTGTTCGCGGCATCGTACAACCAGCGTGCCCCCGCGATCGGCTGATCGGTAATCGCGACGATCTCCGTGCAGCCAGCGCCAGATTCGACGAGCTTCTGGTAAGTGCGATAATAAGCGGTTTGCTGGCGCACCGGGGAAACGAGCATCATCATCCGCCCGCCGCAAATCAAGCCGTCGTCCCAGCCGTAATCGTCGTCAAGTGAAAAACTGAGGATCTCCGCCTTGACTTCGGGTTCGTGCAGAGCGTGCAGAGCCCGGCGTTTCACCTCGGCCTCCACGCAGCCACCGCCAAGCGTGCCCGTCTGCGAGCCGTCGGAATGAACGAGCATCGCGGCCCCGGCCTTTTGAGGCGTCGAGCCGCGTGTCTCGACCACCGCGCAATAGACACAGGTTTTGCCCTTCTCCAGAGTCTCCGTCAATTCCGACAATAGGTCACGCATGATCGATGATTCCGAGAAGAGTTCGACGACCGAAGGACACCGACGAATATACCGTTCACCTGGGTATCCGGCGCAACAAAATCCCGAACGGATCTAATGCGCCCGCGGAGTTTCATCATTTACCGTCGGCACCATCAAAATGGTCGTGATGCCGACAAGGGCCAGACCCGCGATGAGGCATTTCGCCCAAATGGGCAAACCGCTGAAGATGATGCTGCACGTGACGGCGGTCACAACCATGCAAATAGCGACGATTTTTGCCGGTTTGCGGATGCCTCGATGAGTTTCCCAGTCGCGCAGCAGTCGGCCGAACACCGGCGATCGATGCAGCCATCGATGCAATCGCGGCGAGGAGCGCACGAAGAAGAAGCTGGCGATCATCAAGAACGGTGTTGCCGGCAAACCCGGAAGGAGCACGCCGAGATATCCCAATCCGACGAACATCATTCCAAGGCAGACGAAAACGACGCGCCGCCAGCCGGTCGCCAGGCGAGGGTTGGGTTTTTCATCCATTATTGAAATTGTAGGATTCTGGACGAGCCAGGTCGCGTCAGCGCCTGGAGAAGTGGACGCCCGGCGCTGACGCGACCTGGCTCGTCCGTCGACCTGGCTCGCCAAATCTCTCGAATGTATCGACTCTCCGGAATATACCTCGCGGGGAAAGCGGGAAGACGGCGGTGAGTCGGCCGACAGGGGAAAGAAAACAGGTTATAATAAAGGCATGAACGCCAAGCAGCGTCCGTTGCGGATCGCCCTCACCGCGGACCTCCATTACGGCACACGTCACACGGCCGGCAATCTCGCCACGCTTCAGCTTGTTACGCACTTGTGCGAGCACCCGCCAGACGTTCTCATCCTTGCCGGGGACATCGGCGCGGGTGAAGACTTCACGCGCTGTCTCGACCTGTTCGCGCCCGTCTCTTGCCTCAAGGCGTTGGTGCCTGGAAACCACGACATCTGGGTGACATCCACCGATCCTCGAGGCGATTCACTTCGACTTTACCAGCAATTGCTGCCAGAACTCGCGAACGAGCGGGGTTTCCATTACCTCGATCATGGGCCGCTTTTATTGCCTGAATACCAGCTGGCCCTGGTGGGATCGATGAACTGGTACGACTATTCCTGGGCGATCGAAGAACTGAAGCAAACAACGCCTGACTGGGCCGAACGCTTGAGAGCGAAGCGGTTCATCCGAGGCCGACATAACGATGCCAACTATGTCCGCTGGCCGTTCACGGATGAATCATTCACCCAAGAAGCCGTTTCAACGCTGGTAAAGCATCTCGACGACGGACTCGCTCAAATGGATCAGGCGATCGTCGTGACGCATCATCCCGCGTTTCGCGGATTGAATTATCCGGCCCCCGAACCGCATGGGCTCGACGAACTGCTCTGGAAAGCATTCTCCGGCAATGCGCGCCTGGAGCAAGAGCTTGCCCTGCGTTCCGAGCGGATCGCCTTCACCTTCTGCGGGCACACTCACTGTGCCCGGGAAAATCGTCTCGCGAGTATTCAAGGCTTCAACATCGGCGGCGACTATCACTTCAAACGCCTTCTCTGGCTGGATTGGCCCAGTGGCCGCATCGAAGCTGTCCGCTTCGGCAGTTGATCCGCCCTACGAAACCTGCCTGATAACTCGTAAATCAACATCCTTGTGATTTCCGCCCATCACGTACGGATGCTGATCCCATGATTTCCGCTTCTCCATTCGAGTTTTTCGTCAGCCGTAAAGTCGAACGCGCCCTGCTGAGCGTCAGCGACAAGACGGGACTCGTCGATTTCGCGCGCATATTGACCGAGCTGGGAGTTGAACTTGTTTCCACGGGCGGCACCCGAGACGCCTTACTAAAGGCCGGCCTGACGGTGAAGGACGTCAGCGAGATCACGAATTTTCCCGAGATGCTCGACGGTCGCGTGAAAACGTTGCATCCTTTCGTCCACGGCGGCTTGCTGGCCCGTCGCGACGACCCGAAGCATATGCTGACCCTGGCGGAACATGGCATTCGGCCCATCGATCTGGTCGTCTGTAATCTCTATCCGTTCGCCAAAACCGTGGCGAATCCCGCGGTGACGCTTCACGAAGCGATCGAGAACATCGACATCGGCGGGCCGACGATGGTGCGTGCGGCCGCCAAGAATTACGCCGCTGTCGCCATCCTTACCGATGCGAGCCAGTACGCGGAAGTTGCCAACGAACTGCGCGGCAGCCAAGGATCGCTCGCCCTGGCAACGCGTGAAAAATTGGCCATCGCCGCCTTTACGCGTATTGCGGCCTACGATGTCGCCATCAGCGAGTTCTTCGCTCGCCGTTCAGCCGGGGAACCGCTTCCCCCCACACTTGATTTGCACTTCGAGCGGAAGCAGATGCTCCGATACGGCGAAAATCCACACCAGAAAGCGGCCTTTTACGTCGAAACCAACCACCGCCGCGACGGAGTAGCCGGGGCCGAGGTTCTGCATGGCAAGGAACTCTCTTACAACAACATCCTTGATCTCGACAGTGCACTGAATCTGGTCCGCGAATTCGATACGCCTGCCGCTGTCGTCATCAAACACAACAACCCCTGCGGTGCGGCGTTTGCCGCTGAACTGGCCGATGCCTTTCAAAAGGCCTTTGACGGCGATCCGACCAGCGCGTTCGGCGGCATCCTCGCCTTCAATCGCACTCTCGACGAGGCCACCGCCCTGAAACTGGCCGAACCGAACCGATTCGTCGAATGCATCATTGCCCCCGACTTCGAGCCGAAGGCATTTGAAATCTTGACAACCAAGCCGACCTGGCGAAAGAATGTCCGCCTCCTCAAGATCGGGCCGTTGACATCGGCACAGGCCGCCGGGGAATCACTCGACTATCGTCGGGTCGATGGTGGGCTTCTGGTACAATCTCGGGATGGGGGTCCCATGTCCGACTGGTGGCCGGTCACGAATCGGAAAGCGACACCAGAGGAGATGGCCGATTTGCAATTTGCCTGGAAGGTATGCAAACATGTGAAGAGCAACGCCATCGTGTTGGCCCGCAACGGCATGATCATCGGTGTGGGCGCGGGCCAGATGAGTCGGGTCGATTCCGTTCAGATCGCCATCCGGAAAGCGGGCGACCGGGTCCGGGGATCCGTGCTGGCGTCAGACGCCTTTTTCCCGTTTCGTGACAATGTCGATGCCGCCGCGGCTGCGGGGGTGAAAGCGATCGTGCAACCCGGCGGTTCACAGCGTGATGCGGACTCCATCGCCGCGTGCGAAGAGAAGGGACTGGCGATGCTCTTCACCGGGATGCGCCATTTTCGGCATTGAAGAGTCCACGACCCGAAGCGCCGGCGAGCCAAGTTGGGTAAGCTCTCGGAAGTACGCTAGTCAATAGAAATGCGAAGTCCTCCAGGAGCTTACGCAACCTGGCTCGCCGGGCTCATTCTGATGTCGCCACAAATAATTTCCGCTATTTTCTGAATAATCGATACGATCTGCACGGTAGATCAAGTCAATCGTGTACTTTTTCTTCCGGTTCGGCGATTTTATCGCTCCTCCTGTTCTATGCTCGATTGTCAGCGTTCCGTGCATAATCGGGAGAACAGGTATCATGTTGTCATCCTCTTCCATCGGCCCCATCGATTCACGCGTTTCGATTGCTACGTTCGAACAGTTGCGCACTCCGAGCGGAGCTACTCCCACGCTCGAACTTTCCGTCGTGATGCCGTGCCTGAACGAAGAGAAAACGGTCGCGATTTGCGTCGAAAAAGCCGTGCGGACGATGCGTGAGCTTGGAATCGCTGGCGAAGTGGTCATCGTCGATAACGGCTCGACGGACCAGAGCGTCGCGGTGGCCGAAGCGGCCGGGGCGCGAGTCGTTTATCATCCCCTGAAAGGTTACGGTAACGCCCTGCGCCGTGGCTTTGCCGAGGCTCAGGGCCGCTATATCATCATGGGCGATTGCGACGACAGCTACGACTTCACCGATCTGAAACGGTACGTCGATTGCCTGCGAGGCGGGGCCGAGCTGGTAATGGGCAACCGACTTAAAGGGCACATCAAGCCAGGTGCGATGCCCTGGCTGCACCGCTACGTCGGCAATCCGTTGCTCAGCGGGTTCCTGAACCTCCTGTTCAAAACCGGCGTTGGCGACTCCCATTGCGGCATGCGTGGCTTCCGCAAGGATGCCGTGACCCGGATGAATTTGCAGATGCCGGGAATGGAACTCGCCAGCGAAATGGTCATCAAGAGCAGCCTAGCGGGTTTGAAGATCGATGAAATTCCGATCACCCTCTCGCCCGACGGACGCGATCGCCGACCGCATTTGCGGAGCTTTCGCGATGGCTGGCGGCATCTCCGCTTCATGCTGATGTGCAGCCCGAGCTTCTTGTTCTTCCTGCCGGGAATGCTGCTCCTGGTCCTTGGCCTGTCCGCGACACCGATCGCCGCCCTGGCGGGCTATGGCGTCTGGACCGATCACTTCGGCCCGAACTTCATGTACACTGCCTCGCTCGTTGCCTTGACCGGTTTCCACGTGCTCGTCTTCGGCTTCCTGGCCAAATTGACGGCCCATCGGCTCGATCCGGTCTTCTTCGATCGGCGTCTGGAAAAGATTACTCGCTGGTTCCGAATCGAACGCGGCTTCCTCATCGGCGGCAGCCTGATCGCGACGGCGGCCCTGATCGCAACGCCCGTTATCATTCACTGGGTGCAAACTTCGGAACTGCTCGCCCCGCTCTGGATCTTCTCCGGCACGTTGTTCGTGATCGGCCTCGAAACGATCTTCCTCGCGTTTCTGGTCGGCATCATCGACATGGCCCGCGAAAGCCATCGGCACGGGTAATGGAGCCACTTGCGGCTTAGCGCTCGCTCTCGCGATGGAGATCGCTCTTATTTGCAGGTGCGAGCGATAAGCCGCAAGCGGCTATTCGGAGGGCTCGGAGATGAGCGATTTGGCATCTTCTTCGTCCGATTCTTCCATTACCAAATCAGGTTCCGCCGGAACGTATTCGAACTCCCCCTTGAACTCGTTATCGGCGTCCTCATAAATGAGGACAGGCGGAAGCTGTTGCGGAGGTCGCTTGTAAGACCGCATCGATCCCTGGCCGATCATCAGAACGCCGGTGACGGCGACGATCCAGCCCGCCAATCTTTGAATCGCATCTTTGCTAAATTTGCCCGTGAGCCAGCCGCCGATGTATCCGCCGATCAAGGTCGGCGGAATCACCACGCACAACACGAGCATGTTCAGCTTTCCGGCACCGGCGTGGAAGGCTGCCGCTGCTCCGATCAGGCCGGTCAGGCAACCGACGGCCATGTTCGTACCAATCGCTTGCTTCGGATCCATACGAAGATAGCGAATCATCATCGGCAGCCGCAAGCTGCCGAGCATCAAGCCCGTGATGGCAGCCAATGCCCCCAAGCCAAGTCCCAGAATGATCTCGATGATGATCCGCCGAACGATTGGGATTTCGCCAGGCGGAATAGTTGGCTCTTTCTTGTAGATCATTTTCACGCCCGAAATCACCAGCACGATGCCGATCACCAAGTACGACCAGAGTGGGTTGATCTGCACAAATATGTTGATGGCAATAATCGCCCCGACCACCGAAGGAATGCCCATGAGCGCCAAGGCGACCCAGGAAATACGGCCATCGCGTATATGTCGATACGCCCCCGACAATGCACCCGTGCCGGAGATGACCAAGTTCATCGCCGCTCCCGCGCCGGGAGATCCCAGATAGGCAATCAACAAGGGAAGCCGAAGATGGCCAAGCACCAATCCAACGGTCGCCCCGATAAAGCTGAGAAGGAACGACACGACGGCAATGAGAGCAAGCAGAAATAGACTTCCATGTTCCATCTACGGGATTCCTGTAGGCC
>JAIOQJ010000101.1 GCA_021413475.1 Planctomycetota bacterium
CGCATGGGTCTGTTCGACAACCTGCTTGACGGCAACGCTCCGCCGGCGTTCACGCCGCAGGACGCGTTTGCAGGCATCATGATCGCCGCCAGCGGCTGCGACGGCCATTTTGCCGACGAGGAAATGGAGAATGTTCGCGCCACTCTCGGCCGCTTGAAAGTGTTCGACGACAAGGACGCGGACGAACTGGATGGCATCCTCGATCGTATCTTTAAGATCTACAAACGCGAAGGGGTCTACGGTCTGCTGGGCAAATCCGCGGCGGCGTTGCCGGGCCATCTTCGCGATTGCGTTTTCGCCAATGCCGCCGACATGATCCTGGCCGACGGGGTTGTCGAGGCCGAGGAGAAACAGTTCCTCGAATTGCTGCAAGAAACCCTTCATCTCGATGCGGACACCGCGTTGACCATCGTCGAAGTGATGCTGATCAAGAATCGGGGCTGAAAGCGCTCCGCTTCGCGTCGCGGCTAACCAATAAGGTACTCACCATGCGTTCGTTCGTGCTCGTTCTGGTTCTGGGGAGTTTGCCGATGACGGCTCAGTCGGATGAAGGGATGTGGTTGCTCAACGAGCCGCCGCGCGAGCATCTGAAAGCCAAGTATGGTTTCGACCTAACTGACGATTGGCTTGAGCATGCACGGTTGGCGTCCATTCGGTTCAATAACGGCGGCTCCGGCAGTTTCGTCTCTCCGAACGGGCTGATCATCACTAACCACCACATCGGTTCCGACGCGTTGCAGAAACTCGGGTCCAAGGACCGGAACCTGCTGCGTGACGGTTTCCATGCGCCGACGCTGGCGGACGAGTTGAAGTGCCCCGATCTGGAACTGAACGTTCTGCTCGAGATCATCGATGTGACCAAAGAGGTGAACGCCGCGGTCAAGCCGGACATGAAACCAGCGGAGGCGTTTGCCGCCCGCCGGGCCGCGCTTTCGGCCATTGAGAAAGAATCGACCGACAAAACCGGCCTGCGGAGCGATGTGGTATCTCTTTATCAGGGGAGTGTGTACCATCTCTATCGCTACAAGAAATACACGGACGTTCGGCTTGTCTTCGCACCCGAACAGGCGATCGCCTCGTTCGGCGGCGACGTCGATAACTTCGAGTTTCCCCGCTTCAATCTCGATGTATCGTTCTTCCGGGTCTACGAGAAAGAGAAGCCGGTGCCCGTGAAGCACTGGCTGAAATTCTCCGAAACCGGCCCGGCCGACGGCGATCTCGTTTTTGTCACCGGGCATCCCGGTACGACCAACCGCCTGGAAACCTACGACAAACTAAAACACCGCCGCGACGTCACGCTGCCGTATACGCTCACCCGTCTCAGGGCGATGGAAGCAATCTCCCTGCAATATGCCGAGCGTGGGCCGGAACAACGCCGTCAGGCAGCCACGGCCCTGCACAGCTACGCGAATGCTCGAAAGGCGTTCAGCGGCCAATATCAGGGCCTGCTCGATCCTGAGATCATGAACGCCAAACGCATTCGGGAAGAACTTCTCATCGAGGCCATCGCCAAAAAGGACGCATCCGCGGAAAAACAAGACGCGGCAACCTATCAGAAAGCGATCAAACGCATCGCCGACATCCAGAAGTCGCTGGCCTCCTTCGAGAAGGAGTATAGTCTTCTCGAAGTTGGGCATGCGTTCTCATCTGACTTGTTTGCCATTGCCCGGCACATCGTGCGGATGACCAGCGAGACCGGCAAGCCGAACCCGGCCCGAATGCGGGAGTACCGCGAGTCGAACCTCGAATCGTTGAAATTTCAGTTGTTTTCCCCGGCACCGATCTACACCGATTTCGAACGCGTGCGGCTCCAGCAATCACTCAGTTTCATGGTGGAGCAACTCGGTTCGGAACATCCGCTCGTGTCCAAAGTGTTCGGGACCAAGTCCCCCGCGAAACTTGTGGATGAACTAATCGGCGGCACCAAGTTGGTCGATCCTGAAGAGCGTAGGAAGCTGGTCGCCGGAGGTACCAAGACCGTGGACGACTCGCGTGATCCGCTGATCGTCTTCGCCCGAGCGATCGATGGCGAGGCTCGCAAACTCCGCACCCGCTACGAGGAAGAGATCGAGGAGCCGGAACGTCAGGCGTATAGCGAACTGGCCGGTCTACGCTTCAAGGTACAAGGAAAAAGCGTCGCCCCTGATGCGACCTTCACTTTGCGGTTCGCGTTCGGCATCGTGAAGGGCTATCGGGTCGATGGCGTCGATTTGAAATATCACACCACATTCGGCGAAATGTTCGACAAGTCGGATCGGCTCGGCCATCGAGAGCCGTTCGAACTTCCGAAACGCTGGCTTGACGGCAAGTCGAAGCTCGATCTGTCGACGCCGTTCAACTTCGCCTCGACGGCCGACACCATCGGCGGCAATAGCGGCAGCCCGGTCCTTAACCGGGCCGGCGAGTTCGTCGGCATCAACTTCGACCGCAACCGCCACGGTCTGGTCCGAAACTTTGTCTACACCGAGGAACAGGCCCGGCACATCTCGGTGCATTCAAAAGGGATTTTGGAAGCCCTGCGAAAGCTTTACGATTGCGGGGCGTTGGTGAAGGAGTTGATGGGGAAGGATTGAACGTGGCGACAGACCTCTAGTCTGTCGTTCATCTCGACAGACCAGAGGTCTGTCGCCACCGGTTAGATACTATCCTTCCGCGCAAACGCCACGCCCCCGGTGGTGATGAAATACTTTGCCAGTAGATGCGGTGTTTCCCATTCCGGTATCGTGTTTGGCGCGGACAGGTATTTCAAAAACTCGCTCGTTACTTCGGCGAAGTGGGCTTCGTGACCGGTGCGATATGCATCCGGGATGTTGATCTGGAACTCGTCGCCGACGTTGCTGAGACGGATCCCCGGGTAAGCGGTTTGCCATTTTTCAACGCGCATGGCCAGACGGTCGCGCACTTCCTGCTGATTGCGGCTGTTGGGGACGACAAATAATTCCGGCAACTTGCCGCCCGCTTGCCGAACGACCACGGAGCACCGCGAACCGCGGAAGACGGCATTGTGCGTGTCGCCGCCGCCGGGAGGGGTTTCGACGTCCCAGAGAACGTCGAGCCGGACGTGGACGTCGCGCAATTTGAAGACGACTTGGTTGTTACAGAAATACTCGACTTGCTTCTTCAGAAAGTGAACGCTCTCCATGAATACGCCGGGGCTGTTGGCGTCGCCCGGTTCGATGATGCCGAAGATGGCGGGATCGTCGACAATTTCCCGTTGCAGGATCGACGTAATCTCGTGCCGTTCCGTCATGATGTCGTGTAGGAGAAGGCCGGTCTTGCTCGCCTTCTCCTGGGTTGCGATCAGCTTCGGAAGATCTTCGGGCTCGATGATCCACGGCTTGTCGGCCAGGACATGCATGCCGGCCTCAACGGCCAGGCGCATGTTGTCGATCTTGTCCCGATTGCGGCCGGAGAGGACGACGACATTTCCCGGCTTTTCCCGCAAAAACCGCTGCGGCCAGTCGTCGCCCGTGTGAATGTCGAGCTTCCACGACGTGGGCTTCTCTGCCCGCGAATTGAACCCGACGATCCGGTTCAAGTGGGCCGCCAAGTCGCTATCGAGCGGCGAGTACACGTGGACGCTCGGATCGATACCGGGGAGCATCTCTTTCTGGATCAATGCCGCATGGAAATGACCGGGTGCAAGCGTGACGAGCCTTACGGGTTGCATGATGAACTCAAGCGAATGCGTGTGGGGAGAGAGAGTCAGGGTGCTAAAGAGAGATAATAGAGGAATCGAGAGTAATCGGCAGGCGAGCCGGCTCCCGTAAGGGGCCGGAGTATTCCGCGTTTCGAAACTCCAGGCGCAAACGCGACCTGGCTCGCCAATACTTGACTTCTTCTTATGCTTCTCTTGTGCCCTCTCTTTCGCTGGAGCACTCGGATGAAGACGATGCGATTCGTGATGGTCGGTGGGTTTCTCGGCGCAGGCAAGACGACCACGCTGGCCCGTTTGGCCGCGCAGTACACCCGGCAGGGGAAGAAAGTTGGCCTGGTCACGAACGATCAGGCCCAGAACTTGGTCGATACCAACAGCCTGCGAGCCCAGGGCTTCGCCGTCGAGGAAGTGCCCGGTGCCTGTTTCTGCTGCAAGTTCGATGAACTGGTCGGTAAGGTCGGGCAACTCGAAGAGAGCGATCGGCCGGACATTATCCTCGCCGAACCGGTCGGCAGTTGCACCGATCTGGTCGCTACGGTGATTCAGCCGCTTAAGGATTTGCACCGCACGCGCTTCGATGTCACGCCGTACGCGGTCCTTTTCAAGCCGAGCCATGGATTGCGCATCTTGCGAAACGAGGGGGCGGGCTTCTCGCCGAAGGCCGCCTACATCTTCAAGAAACAACTTGAAGAGGCCGACGCGATCGTCATCAATCGTATCGACGAGGTAACTCCCGCCGAACTGGCCGAGCTCCGGAAGTTGCTAAACGAACAGTTTCCGGGAACGCCGGTGCTGGCCGTCTCCGCTTAGACCGGTCGACGAAGGGATCTTCGGCGTGGCGAATCTGGTCAGCAGCGTGACCATGCCGGAATTGTCGCTGGCGTCGAATACCACGCTGCGCGAGGCGGATGTGATTGTGAACGCCCGCGTGGCCGTCGATCCCACGATCCTCGAAGCGGAGATGCGGCAAGTGGTCGAGAAAGCCTGCCGTTCGCGGCAGATCGCGGTCGATTTTCGGCAATCGCAGAGCCTGCGGCCGGGCCGGCCGACGCCGACCCATCGGTACGGAAGTGAACCGGCAGGCCAAACTCGCTGACGCCGAAAACGTAGAATACATTTGTTCCTATTTTCTGGCGAATTTCGAGAACGTGCCGAGACTTGGGATGAACCTGCAAATCTACACATTCGGCTTATTCGTTCTCTGGTTCGCCGTGTCCCTTTCGGCATTGGTGATCGTGCCGATCTTCAAGCCGAAGTTGTTCATCGACTCGTCGAGATTGATGTTTCTCGGCATCGGAGCGGGGATGCTCTCGCTGTGGAATCTCGGCCGGTGGTGGAACAATCGCCAACTGCTGAAACGGATGGAATATCGGGATAAACTGGAAGCCGCCTATCGCCTGCGAACGAATCCGAAGCCCGACCCGAGCCAGACCAAGCCGGTCTTGTTGCCTGAGTTTCAATTCGACGATTCGCCCGCCGCACCACCGCCCACTTCACCCAACGGAACATCCCCGCCGTGAATCCGCCTTCGCAAACCTCACGATTTCTGACCGCGGAATGGCGTTATCTCTTGATGCTCAATTTCGAGGTCCGTCCGGAAATTCTTATGCCGTACGTTCCCCAGGGAACTGAACTCGATCAATGGCACGGCAGGACGCTCGCCAGCATTGTCGGGTTTCGCTTCATTTCGACGAAGGTACTTGGTATCCCAGTCCCGTTTCACCGTGATTTCGACGAAGTGAATTTGCGGTTTTACGTTCGCCGTTTCGAAGGCGGCGAATGGCGGCGGGGCGTGGTTTTCATCAAGGAGATCGTGCCGCGCTGGATGATCAGCTGCGTCGCCCGCCGGGTCTACAACGAAAATTACGTGACGATGCGGATGCGCCATCAGGTCGTACCGCCGAACACCGAACAGCCAGGTCGCGTACAATACGAGTGGAAACATTTGGGGCGATGGAATCGGGTCGCGGCGACGATACAGGACAAACCCGTCGCGATACAACCCGGTTCGGAAGAGGAATTCATCACTGAACATTACTGGGGCTACACCCGCCAACGCGACGGCGGCACCATGGAATACCAGGTCGAGCATCCCATTTGGAGCGTCTGGCCGGGGAAGAATGTCGAGTTTGATCTCGATGTGAAGTCGCTCTACGGAGAAGCGTTCGTCCCGCCGTTGACCGGTCGTCCAACGTCCGTTTTCGTGGCGGACGGATCGGCCATTGTGGTGAGAAAAGGGCAGCGAATTGCTTGATTTCACTGCATTTTAACTGGCGAGACGAGCGGCTGCGACATTCGATTCTTGCATTTGGCGAGCCGGCTCCCGTAAGGGGCCGGAGTATTTTGACTACTCCGGCCCCTTACGGGAGCTGGCTCGCCAAAACCACTGGCCCGCCGGTATCATCCAAGAGACAACCTTGACTCACCCCTTCCATCGTGTAACTATACAGTTAAGTATTCTTCCCTCCTGAACTCCCCCTTTTGTCCGCCACTGTTCCGTTTCATCCAAGAGACCTTCGAATGTCTGGCGTGCTTTCTGGTATCCTGAACGGTGTTCGTCAGAGGTTCCTCTTGCTGGGAATGGTCGTTTTCGTGTTCACAGGCTGCAAGGATCCGGAAGGGATCGAGCAGCGCGTCCCGCCTAAAGTTGACGAGAAACCGTACGCTGAACCCGACGTTGAGAAGAAAGAGCGGATCATCGGACTGATTATGCCCCAGGGAACGTTGCCCGGCTGGTGGTTCTTCAAATTGCGTGGTCCGGCGGATAAAGTAGAAGCTCAGAGCAAGGCGTTTAAGGCGTGGATTGCCTCGATCGAAATCCTCGATGAATCTCGGGCGCTTCCCAAGTGGGAGACGCCTCCGGGTTGGGTGCCCTCGGGTCGCGATGATATTCGCATGGCGTTGTTCGCGATCGGTAAGCCGGAGGACGGCCTGGATTGCGGAGTCAGTTATGTGCCGGGCACTCTGCTCGACAACATCAATCGCTGGCGTGAGCAGGTCGGCTTGCCAAAACGTGGGGCTGGCGATCTCGATCACCTGATGGAACCGGTGATGATTAACGGCCGTCGAGCTTTCTTCGTCGATGTATCTGGTCCGGGTGGCCCGAAGAAGATGATGGGGCCGTTCCACGGCAAGCAGTGATCCGATCAATCTCAATCAAGTTTCAATCGGCGAGTAAACCGCCGGAGTTTGCTGATGAATGATACCCCGATCAAAGATCCCGATATGCACGGCGAACCGTCAAGTCCCTCACTCAGTATCGGCGATATTGCCTGGATGGGCCTGAACGCATTGGCCTCATTGCGGCTTACCGTGGTCACGTTTGCCGTCGCCCTGTTGCTGGTGTTCTTTGGCACGATGGCCCAGACATCGGAAGGCATCTGGACCGTCGTCGATAAGTATTTCCGTTCGACCTACGTTTGGGTTCCATTCCAGCTATTGGCAACGTTTTTCCAGAAGTTCTTTGACCTGTCCAAGAACACCAAATGGGGCGGTTCGTTCCCTTTCCCGGGCGGTTGGCTGATCGGCAGCATCATGATGGCGAATCTGCTGGCCGCGCACGTTCTACGTTTTCGCTGGAAGTGGAAGCGGATCGGCATTATTTTGATTCACAGCGGTTTCGTGGCTTTGATGCTCGGCGAGTTGATCACGGGCATGTATGCTGTTGAATCCAAGATGTATCTGCAAAAGGATGAAAGCACCAATTATCTGAACGATTCCCTGAGCGTCGAACTTGCTTTCCACCGAATGGACGGAGACGAAAAAACCGAGACGGTTATCCCTAAATCGATGTTGAAAAAAGGGGAAATCGTCCGAGACAGCCGTTTGCCCGTCGATGTCGAAATCCTGGATTATCACAAGAATTCGATGCCACGGCCGATCGATGGCGACAAGGATGTCCCCGGCACCTTGATCTTTATCGTCAATCCCTCTCAAGAACAGGGACAGCGCGATAACACGTCCGGCACGCGATTCATGACCGAACCAGCGCCCGAGGCAATCGGCGTCAAATCCGCTGCCGAGGATGCGCCGGCCGTCAAAGTTCGACTACGCGTAAAGGATACGCCTGATCCGATCGGTACATATTTTGTTTCGCTATGGCATGACCGGAACTTCAGCATGCGTCGGGTAATCGCGGTTCCGTTCGATTTTGTCGTTGATGGCAAATCGTATCGGATGGAATTGCGAAATCGGCGGATCTACAAGCCATTTACCTTCCAACTCACGAACTTCGAGCATAAGAAGTATCCCGGTACGGAAACGAGCAAGGATTTCGTCAGCACAGTTAACTTGAACGATCCCGAAAAGAACGTCTCGCGCGAAGGCATCCGCATCTGGATGAATCATCCTCTCCGCTATCGAGGGGAAACCTATTACCAGAACCAGTTTTTCTTCGATGACAGCGGCACGGTTCTCCAGGTCGTCAACAATCCGGGCTGGTTGCTGCCTTACGCATCGTGCGCCTTGGTTGCCCTTGGGATGATCCTTCACTTCGGCATTACACTGAGTACCTTCCTGAAGCGAAGGAAGAAAATATGAACTACAAAACCGAACAAGTTCTCCCCTGGATTGTCGTCGTCCTGGCGGCTCTTTATGTGGGTTCGAAGGCAATGCCGCCTTCTCCCAAAAGCGGCGAGATGGATCTGTACGCTTTCGGGTCGATCCCGGTGCAGGATAACGGCCGTATCAAACCAATGGATACGTTCGCGCGCTCGTCGCTGATTTTAATCACGAAAAAGACGGAGTTCGAAGACGAAAAGGGAAAGAAACAACCCGCAACCCGCTTCATGCTTGACGTTCTGGCCAGCCATGATTCGGAACTTTCGGGCCCTGGAACCAAGCTGAGGATCTTCCGCATCGACTTCGATCAGATGCTCGATCTGTTGCGTTTGAAACAACGTGAGGGCTATCGCTACACCCTTCAGGAAATCAACGAAAATCGTTTCTCAGCGATCCTGAAGCTCAAGGACGGTGGGACGAAAGACATTTCCATCGCCGAAGCCAGAAAACTGTTTGATGCCGGTCAGAAAGAAAACCTGGAGATCGTTGACAATTTCAAGAAGCGCGTTGATATCGCCCGGCGGATTGCCGACGACGATCGGGACGTTTATGACAAGCGGCTTCTGGAGCTAAGTAGCCATCTGGATCGATATCAACAAATCGCGATGTGGGCGCGGCCGGCGATTGCTCCCTCCGCGACAACAGGCGAAAGCTGGCTGCCGCTGATTGCCTACGAGAAAGAAGCGGAGCGGATGGCCGAGCAGAAGGCCAAGGCGATGGCGCAGTCCGGCGAACTCGATCCGAAGAAGATGAAAGATGAAGAACTGGAAGTCTTCTTCCGGGGTCTTCTTGCCGATAGCCGTCGAGAACTCAGTCCCACCGCCGCGAAGTACAAGGAAATCCTGGATAACTACTCGGCCGGCAATTCGATGGGTTTCAACAATGCCGTCAAGGAATACAACGAGTCGAACATCAGCCATCTTAACGAAAACGAGCGTTTCCGCATCAAGCTTGAAACTTTCTTCAATTTCTTCGCGCCCTTCTATCTCTGCTCGATGCTTTATCTGCTGGTCATCGTGATGGGCTGCTTCTCATGGCTTGGCTGGTCAGAACCATTGCGGCGATCCGCCTTTTACTTGGCGATCTTCACCGTGATTCTCCATACGGCTTCGATCCTTACCCGTATGTACCTGCAAGGTCGTCCGCCGGTCACGAACCTCTATTCTTCAGCCATCTTCATTGGCTGGGGGTGCGTCCTTTTGTGTATCGTCCTCGAACACTTCTTCCGCAACAGTATTGGTAACGTCGTGGGCGCGGCCCTAGGCGCGGCAACGATGGTTATCGCTCATAAACTGGCCGAGAACGGCAGCAGCCGTGGCGACACGATGGAAATGCTCGAGGCTGTCCTTGATACCGACCTCTGGCTGGCCACCCACGTCACGACGGTTACGCTCGGATATACGGCCACTTATGTCACTGGAATGATCGCCATTGTTTACCTGATCCAGGGAATTTTTACCCAGAGCGTCGATGATCGGGTCAACAAAACCTTTGGCCAGATGATGTACGGTGTCACTTGTTTCGCAATGTTTCTGAGCTTCGTTGGCACTGTATTGGGCGGAATTTGGGCTGATCAGTCGTGGGGCCGGTTCTGGGGGTGGGATCCGAAGGAGAACGGGGCCGTCCTCGTCGTTATCATGAACGCGATGATCTTGCACGCCCGCTGGGCCGGCATGATTAAGCAGCGCGGCATGGCGATCATGGCACTTGTGGGCAACATGGTCACTACCTGGTCGTGGTTCGGCACCAACCAGCTGGGCGTTGGCCTGCATGCCTATGGCTTCGATAAAGAACTCGCGGAAGGTTGCCGCTATTTCTGGCTGAGCCAGCTGGCTCTCATTGGCCTCGCCTCGATTCCGAAGCGTTACTGGCGCAGCTTTAGCGAAGAAACGATTCGCGACCGAGCGGCCACTGCCCGGCGTCTGGAACAAGAGCAAAAAATGGCGGAACTCGAGGCGAAAAAGCGTGGTAAGGGGCCGGAACCTCGTGCCTGATCGATCCATTTCAACAAATTCCTATAACCCGCGCCCAGGGCGCGGGTTTTTGTTTTTGATGCGGTTTGGAAACGATGATAGGGTTCGAATATGTAGACCGGTTGCTCTGCAATCGGAAGTCCCGCAAGTAGACCGGTTGCTCCGCAACCCGAGGCCCGGTTGCGGAGCAACCGGTCTACATGTTCGAACGGGTTTTGGCCTTTTCCAGCTTGCCAAGGCCTCCCTGATTGACAAAATGATCAAGTAGCTCGGCGAATGTGCCAGCACGTTCGCCGTTAGCCAGAGGTTCCATCTAGTGATTAGCACCAAGAAGCCTCTTCAAATCATTCCGCACAAGGAGTACGTGCGCGTCATTCGGCCTCTTTTGCCTCCCGAGGCTTTTAAGCGATCGCCAGGCAAGGTCTGGGGGATCGTCTTTTATTCAGTGCTATTCGTATTAGGCGTGATTGCGGTCGGGCAGATCGATTCGATCTGGATCCGAGCACTGCTCAGTCTTGGCTTGGGGCATTGCGTGGCCAGTTTGGCGTTCTTCGGTCACGATTTGAGCCACGGCAGTATCGTTCGGACGCCGTGGATTCGCTATCCGCTCGAAGTCTGGGTCTGGGCAATCCGTTTCATGCCCTCGACGATGTGGCGGCGTTTGCACAACGAGACCCATCACGTCTTCAGCAATACCCAGCGAGATTGCGATCGCCAGCTCTTGAATTCGGAGCTGAATGTCCCCGTTCGGCTTCTGAGCCGGTTCGTCACTCCTTTTCAGAACTACGTCCGCTGGAGCCCGCTTGTCGGGCTAGCATTTGTCTCCTACACGTTCGCCCACATGGCCTTGGCCTTTACCAGCGGTTTTCGCGGTGGTCCACCGACGCCTTACAACACATGGTTTGGGATCGGCCGGCTCACTCGCATGGCACTGGAACTAGTTGTGTGTGCCGCCATTCAGGTAGGGATCCTGGCTCTCGTTGGCTGGGACTTTTGGGCGTACATTTGGTGTGGTCCGATTCCCATCGCGATCTCTTCGGCGGTTACGATGGGCTATATCTTCACGAACCATTTTCTCAACGAGATCACTGAGGAAGCGGACCCGGTCCAGGGGACGACCACCGTCACGGTGCCCCGGATCGTCGATTGGCTGCATCTTCACTTCTCGTACCACACGGAGCATCATCTGTTCCCGAGTTTGAACTCGGCTTATTACCCACTGGTCGCTCAAATACTCATGAGAGAGTTTCCTGATCGGTACAATCGAATTCCATTTAGCACGGCTTGGCGTCGGCTTTGGTCCGTTCCTTTGGGGGCCGAAATGACACCTTCAACGCGTCTGGTCGTTCATTCAGACAGACTTAAAACGGACCAGCCGTCAAAGGCGCAAGTGTCGATGGTTACAAGCGATACTGGCGATGAATGTGAAGGCCAGCTGGTTGACGCGACTCCAAAAATCTGCTAATTTGCCTAATCTCCGTATTTTATCTATAGAGGCGACGCGTAACGACTTGATCATGACAAACTCCCGAACTTTTCGAACTCTCCTTCGAAAGAATCGGGTCATTCTGGCCGCCGTTCCATTATCGCTCAAACTGGTTCGGCACTGACGAACTGTAGCAATCCTCCATACGTCACAGCTCGTTTCACACTTGGAAGCTCTTATGGAACCGATCGCGATCACA
>JAIOQJ010000727.1 GCA_021413475.1 Planctomycetota bacterium
ACGTGGTCGCGGTCCATGTCGGCGAGCGGCTCTTCTTGAAGGTCGTTGATGCCGATCTCGATCTCACCCCGGATCGCGACAAAGCGAAAGTCCGCATCCGGACCAAGCGTGGCGAGGAAGAAACGGTTGAACTCGAAGAGACGTTGGGACATAGCGGAGTCTTCACCGGTTCCGTGTTGCTCAAGCCCTCCGAGAAGCCGACAGCCGGCAATATCAAGCAGGAAACGCCCGAGATCGAGTGTTTCTTTGGCGACACCATCGAAATTCTCTATGTGGATGAACGGGCGAGCTCCTCCGAAGGCCGGCTCGAATCGTTAATCACGGTCGCGGTGGTGATTGGCACGGATGGCAAGGTCCAGGCATTCAGCAAAACGTTCGCGAACGAGGCGCTGGCCGTCGAGACCCAGTTCCACATTGCCGAGAGTCATTTCGAGCTATTCAAGAGCCACCAGGCAATCAACCGCGAGACCGAGGCGAGAGCCGATCTCGAGTCCGGTCGCCGGGTTCTCCGCGAAGTGATTGAAGATTACCCGAACCCCAAGTACACGCCTCGCGTTTCTTATTTGCTGGGGCAATTTGCCCAGGAATTGAAGCAATACGGCGAGGCGGTCCAGGCCTACCAGACCATCGTGAAGCAGTTTCCAGACCATGTCCTGGCACCGGAGGCCCAGTTCAAACTGGCCCAGTGCTACGAAGAGGCTGGTGAATTCAACCAGGCACTCGAAGCGTACGTGACATTGGCGGCGACCTATCCGAAGCATCCGCTGATTTCCAGCGTGATGATCCGGATCAGCGAACACTTTTACAAAGTGGAAAACTTCAAGATCGCCGCTCAGGTGGGCGAAAAGTATCTGGATAAATTTAATACAGATAAACTTGCTTCAAAGATGGCGTTCCGTGTTGGCCAGTGTTACTATAAGGACAAGCAGTACACGAAGGCGGCCGAGACTTTCGAGCAGTTCGTCAAACAGTTCCGCGACGACCCGCTCGGTCCGGATGCCTTGTTCTGGGCTGGTGAAAGTTTCCGGACGGCCGGAAACATGAAGAAAGCCTTCCAGAATTACAACAAGTGTCGCTGGGACTTCCCTGCCAGCGAGATTGCGAAATACGCCCGTGGCCGCCTCGCTCTGCCCGAAATGCTTCGGCAGTTCGAAGAGGCCACGAACTTGGAGAAGTGAACCTACCCCCTTTGTTCTGGGAGCGAGCAACGCTCGCTCCCAGAACAAATCCGCGATGTGAATTGATCCCTTGCGTTTATCCCGCCGAGTTTTCTCATGCTGATGTTGCTTGCTGAAGTCGCTGCCGATGCGAGTACGTTCCAGAAGATCATGCATTCCGGCGTCATGAAATACATGCTGGATGGCGGCGTCTTCATGTGGCCCATTCTGTTCATGGCCATCCTGGGCGCTGGGGTGGTGATCGAACGATTTCGAAGCCTACGCTTGATCGCGACGGATGGACAAGCTCTCCGTACTGAAGTCCTCGATTTGTTGCACGACGACCGGGTGGAAGAGGCGATCGCTCTCTGCGCTAAATCACGCGGCCCCGTGCCGGCAATCTTGGCCGTGGGGCTACATCGCTATGAGATCCTCCGCCGACTGAATTACGATCCGGCCCGGATCGAGGAGCAAGTCGTCAAGGCGATGGACGATTATGGCGTCCATATCACCGCCGCCCTCGAAAAACATTTACCGGTCCTGGCCACAATCGCCAACGTCGCGCCCATGGTTGGCTCGGTTGGCACGGTGGTCGGCATGGTGGTGTTGTTCCAGGAAATCGTCGAGACGTTCGGCACCCAGAATATCATCCTCGCCGCCGCCGCCGGCATCAAACTCAAGCTGATTGTCACGGTTTGGGGCTTGGTGGTCGGAATCCCGGCCTACATTTTTTTCAACTACTTTACATCCGTCGTGAATCGGTACATCCTGGAGGCTGAAGAAACGGCCTCGCAGTTGATCGAGGCGTTGACGTTGCGCCTGGCGACCGAGAATCCCAGTTCGATCGAGAGCGGCCAGCGTGTCGTGCCGGTTGCCTCCAAGGGAGGGCACGGCTGATGGCGGGCGGACCTGCGGTCGGCGGTGGTAAGAAGGGGAGTGCGGCCCAGACGGTGGGCGTCCTGAATCTACTCACCGACTTGGCATTCAACTTGCTGATCTTCTTCGTGGTCTGTGCGTCTACCGAACCGGAAAAGGGCCGTCTGCAAGATGTCCCCAACGCGAGCAAGGAAAACGCGGCGAAACCGAAGTCGCAAAACCTTGAGGTGAAGATCACTCGAACGACCGTGGCGGTGAACGGGACTGTTGTTCCCGATGATGAGTTCTTCGCGAAAATGAAGGACGAATTTAAGGACAAGACGAAGCAAGAAGATCGAATCGTGGTCATTCGCAGCGACAAGGACACGCCTTACAGTCAGTGGATCAAAGCGACGGGTGCAATTGAAAAGGCAGGTGGAGTCATAACCCTCCGCCTGGAAGAATAAGAGCACCGTTTAGCCGCGAGTCGTAGGGTTTCCGGAGACTCGCGAGGATGCTCAAAGTCGAAGATAGCTTACGGCAATCGCGGTAAAATAGGCAAGGTGTGAGGTTGAGGTTCGGATGTTAGGCTTTTCAGGTTGACGGCTGCGGAGTAGTCTGATGCGGTTCAAGCGGCGGAAACTGGAGATCTCGCCCCCCTATGTATCGATGGCAGATATTGCGTTCAATCTAGTGCTGTTTTTTTTGATTCTCGCCCAAACGCGTGACGATAGCCACCTGCAATGGAGTCCGGTGAAGGCCGACAAAGAGGCGATTTTAAAACAAGTTGCCAACCCGAGATTGATCATAACGGTCGATAAAAACAATAAGATATATTTGAATGGCACGGAGTTGGGACAGAGAGACATTGCCCAGAGCATTCTACGAGAACTTGGGGAGAACACGACGGACAATCGAACGGTGTTGCTCAAGATTCACAGCGACACCCAAGCGTCCACGTTCGAGCCGATTTTGGAAGCAGTAAGCGAGACAGGTTGCGAAGTGATTCATGTACTTCAAGAGAACCTGGAGCCATAGAAAAAACGGTAGCCCGATGGCTGCCGAGTTGCAAACGATAGGTAGAGAACCCATCCCCGCGTCGGGGTAACTATTTTGTGAGGAGGGACCTCGGTGAAAGAGCGCCTGTTCACGTTCACTTTTTCGCTGGCGATGGCTGCCATCATGGCAGCCCCCGCCTTGGCAGCGCCGCCCGCGCTGGATCCATCGGGGGTTGCCAAGACTCTCGATAAGCTACTCGCGGAAGAAAATGGCACGCGGGCCAAGACCCGGCTCGCGCCAGCCGTTGACGACCTGACTTTCCTTCGCCGCATTTCGATTGACCTGAATGGCCGCATCCCCACGGAAGCGGAAATCAAGAAGTATCTTTCTTGGACGGTCGAGGAACGGCGGACCAAGGCCATACAAGAATTCATGGGTCGCGAACAATTCGCCGACCGCTGGGCCCTGTTCTTCGGAGATCTGCTCCGCGTTCGCTACAACGCGAACGGCGGCAACTCCTTCCAGGCCTTCGTTCATGAAGCAGTCCGCGTCAACATGCCTTACGACGTGATGACTCGCCGTCTGCTGGCCGCTTCCGGCCGCGCCGGCAGCCAGCCGGAAACGGCGTTCATCCTTGGTGATGACGCTGATCCGTACGCGATGACCGGCGTCGTATCGCAAGTGTTCATGGGCGTTCGCATCTCGTGCGCTCAATGCCATGATCACCCGTTCGACACCTGGACCCGCGAAGAGTTCTACGACCTGGCCGCGTTCTTCGGCAAGACCCAGCGAGTTGAGCATCGCGTCAAGATGCAACTCCTCGGCGTGTTCCTGAACGAGCGCACCGAGACCATGATCAAGTGGCCGCCGGAAGACAAAGCCAAGGGCAAGACCCGCGTCGACGTTAAGGCCCAGTTCCCCTTCAAGCTCGACGAAACTGACGGACCCAACAAGCAACTGGCCCGCTTCAAGGAACTGCGCGATTTCCAGGCCGCCGAAGCCAAGGCCAAGGCCGCGAAAGTTGGCAAGAGCGTTGACGACCTGCTCGATGGCCCGGTTGCCGTCGGCGGTAAGGATCCTCTTGATGTCAACAGCGAAAACAAGACGGCCATCGGCAAGATCGACCTCGAAGGCGACCTTTACAAGGCCAGCCTGCTGCGTCGTGATCTCGCCGAATACGTCACGAATCCTCGTAATCGCTTCTACTCGCAGTCGTTCGTGAATCGGGTGTGGGCCGAGATGATCGGCCGAGGTTTCGTCAACCCGGTTGACGATTTCCGCAACGACAATCCTCCGAGCCATACGAAGACGCTCGCCTACTTGGCCGACGAGTTCGTTGCCAGCGGTTTCAACTTCCGCTTCCTCGTGGAAGCCATCGCTCGCACGGAAACCTACCAACGGGCTCATCTCGATGGCACGGTTCCGGTTCCCGAACGTATGGAAGCCGAGAAGGCGTTCACCGCGACCCCGGCTCGCCGCATGATGAGCGAAGCTCTGTTTGACAGCATTGTGCAAGCCGGCCATCTGTTCGATGTGAAACACAAGCCGGGCGAGAACACCCAAACCGTCATCACCTACACGCAGGTGGCGGTTGTGGTGAAAGACGATCCGTCGAAGCCGAAGCCCAAGGGTGGTGCTCGCGACGCGATGCCCGCCATGGCTGGGCCGAAGATGATGGCCGGCGGCGGCTACGATCTCGAGCGAGGTATCGAAGTGGACTTCAAGAAGACCTTGAAGAACAAGGACGGCCTCGACATCGAGAAGATGGAAGCGAAGTCGGCCGAGGAACTCGAAGCCGAAATGATGATGAAGAGCGGTAAGTTGCCCGATAATGTCCGCATCCGCTACATCACCAAGGAAGTGAAGTCGATCGTGGACGACAACCCGAAATTCACGAGTTCGATGCGGATGGCAGCTCCCGCCCCCGCAGGACACTTCCTCCGCGTGTTCGGGCAGACCGACCGTGGTACGCTCGATGAACGCCGCGATCACAGCCCGTCGATGCGGCAAGCCCTGATGATGCTCAACGGCAAACTGACCAACGAGGCCGCCCGCGTTGGACGCCTCGAACCGTTGTACGCTCTGCTCGTGGGCGACAAGGCCGATCTCGACGCGGCCATCCGACTCGTGTATCGCGAAGCCTTGACCCGTGAGCCGACGGCTGAAGAGATGATCGAAGCTAAAAAGATCGTGAAGGATGGGGCGACCATCCTCGACGGCATCAGCGACCTCCGCTGGGCGCTGTTCAACAGCAACGAATTCCGTTTCATCATGTGATGTGAAAAATGTAACCCTCCCGTTGCATCGGGAGGGTGTTTTGGATACAAGTTCTTTAACCATTACCTTGAAGGATCCGAACCATGAATTTTGATTCGATTGCCTGCTCGGGTTACCGCATGAGCCGCCGGGCCTTTACGACCGGTGCCGCGGCTGGCGTGTTCCTCGGCATGAACGTCCGCAACTTGATTGCGGCCGCCGACGACAAGAAGGCCACTGCCGAACACGTCATCCTCTTCTGGAATGGCGGCGGTATGAGCCACATCGACACGTTCGACCCGAAGCCGGGCCGCGATGTCCAGGGCGACCTTGAACCGATCAAGACCTCCGTCAACGGCATCCAGATCTCCGAGATCTTCCCGTTGTTGGCCAAGCAGATGCAGCATGTGGCCCTGATCCGCTCGATCGCCGGCACCAACGGCGACCACGGCCGCGCGACTTACCAACTGCAAACCAGCTACGGCCAGAGCAGCAACCTCCAGCACCCGGGCGTCGGCTCGGTCGTGGCTCACGAGCGTGCTTCGCTCGGTGATCTTCCGGCCTACATTTCGGTCGGCGGCGGCGCTCCGAAAGCCGGCTACCTCGGCCAAAAGTGCGAAGCCTACTTCGTCGGCCGTCCCGGCGAGAAGGATCCCTATGTTGCTTTCCCGAGCGAAATCGGCGAACTTCGCGGCAACAAGCGTCTCGAAATCCTCAAGAAGATGAACGAGAAGCAAGCTAGCGGCCTCCCGGCCGTTGAGACCACGGGCGCTCAGACGGCCCTCACGGAAGCCGTCAAGCTGATGCGCAGCCCGGCTCTCGAAGCCTTCGAAGTCCGTAAGGAAAAGCCGGAAGTTCTCGAGCGCTATGGCGACAGCGAATTCGGCCGCGGGGCCTTGCTCGCTCGCCGCTTGGTCGAGAAGGGCGTTCGCTTCGTTCAGGTCAACCGCGGCGGGTTCGACGTTCACTCGAACGCCTTCCCTGCCATGCGGAACCATGGCGATGTGATGGATCCGGCCTTGGCGGCTTTGATTGAGGACCTCGCTCAATCCGGCATGCTCAAGAAGACGCTGATCGTCATGCTCAGCGAATTCGGCCGCACCCCGAAGATCAACATGACCGCTGGTCGCGATCACTTCCCGAGCGTGTTCAGTTGCTTGTTCGCCGGCGGCGGCGTCAAGGGCGGCCAAGTCATCGGCTCGTCCGATGAAGATGCCATGGCACCGAAGGAACGACCGGTCAAGGTCAGCCACCTGCACGCGTCGATCTGCCATGCTCTCGGCATCAACCACAACAAGGAAGTCATGACCCCGCTGCAACGTCCGATGAAGCTCGTCGA
>JAIOQJ010000728.1 GCA_021413475.1 Planctomycetota bacterium
CCCGAGCCAGCCTCTTCGAATACATCGAAGTCTTCTACAACCAACAACGCCGCCACTCGACCCTCAACTACCTCTCGCCCGCCGAATTCGAACATCCCCTGTAACCGTTAACCCTGTGTCCACTTTTTGTGGGGAATTCCACTTCAGAACGAGTATTCGCCCTAATTCCTCTGGTTCTTTCGCGTGTAATCGTGGCATTTAAAGCAACTGCCTGTCAGATCTAGGTAGGTTAGCCTCACTCCGTCAATGTTCCGATCCTGGGCCTTCGCGGCCATTTTGGTGAGGGTTTGCCGAAACATCTTGGCTTGCAGCAAGTATTCCTCGGTCTTGCGAGCATTCAAAATCTCCGCTCCCTCGCTGATCTTCACCAGAGCGGTGGCATTGTCTTCGATCTTTTTGAAATCCTCTTGCGTGATCGCGCCCAGCAGGTTCTGAGCGTATTTTAGCTTGGCAGCCATGATCTCGGCTTCTGAGGGCAATTTCTTGGGAGGAGTGCCTTTCTCCGTTGATTGTTTCGACGAATCATCTGAATGGCTCGAGCCGACGGCCAGAGCAACGAGGACGACAAAGACCGCAACCAAATGGCAGGAAAAACGCATTTTAGAGCTCCGAAATCAAGAATTCTTGCGGGAATAATTCAAAGTATGAACTCGACAACATCCGTTTTCGTCCGGTTCTTGTCACGGACAATGTCGGAGAGCGGAAACGGTACGCAAACATGATGCCAACGCCATTTCCCCTCGTTCGATGTGGACAAGCCCGATCGATAATCGACTTGTTGCGCTCTTTCGGACCATCAGTGTGCGGAAAATGCCCATGTTGTCAGAAGGACAATCCAATCTGAAGATTCAAGTTGAGCGATCCGAAAACAACGGCAGCACCTACACCAAATCGTCGTGCCGAAAAATTGGATATTGATATCCTATTTCGGCTCGGTATACTGGTTGCAGCGACGCCAATCGCTGGCGACGAAAGGATCGCATCGGGTCAAATTAACGCTGACTGGGAGGCATATCATGCATGAACCATCCTTGGCCATTCGAAAAATCATGGCAGGTACTCTCGGATTATTTTTTGGCATCATGCTGATCTGGAGTGCAACACATCCGGATGCGTCTGCCGCCCCGCCAATGGACGACGCCCGTTCCAGCACCAAGAAAACACCCGAGAAATCTGATCCTGCTATCGCGAAGGCTCGTAAACAGGCGGAACTGATGCATTCGATGTACGCGAACACTCTGGATACAATGCATCATTATTACTTCCACGCCAATCGAGCGGTACTACCAGCACGTGCCATGGAAGATATCTTCTCCAAGATGGAAAAGCAGACGAATGTAAAAGCGAGATGGATTGCAATAAACACCAAGGCGATGAGCGTGAATCATGAACCCAAGAGCGATTTCGATAAGCAGGCTGCCACGGCCATCGCGGCGGGCAAGGGCGAATTCGAACAGGTGCAAGAGGGAGTCTATCACCGCGTCGGAGCCATTCCCTTGGGCAGCGGATGCGTCAACTGCCATACTGGATTTTTTGCGAAGGCACCGAACACTCCGCTCTTCGCCGGTTTGGTCATCAGCTTCCCGCTCGCCAAAGATTAATGACGCGGGAAGCCGTTATCGACTTCCACGGGTGGGTCATCGAACATCCTGAAATAGTGACAATTAAGACTTGATGAACATCCCGGCGGAAACTGATCGGCGATGTGCAAAGATGTCGTGAGCGATTTCATTCGACCCCGTCCACGATCTCCCGAATAACCCGGCAAGGATTTCCGGCAGCGAATACACCCTCCGGAATGTCTTTCGTAACGACGCTCCCGGCCCCGATAACGGTCTTCGAGCCGATCTTCACTCCGGGACATATGATCGCCCCACCGCCGATCCAGACATCGGAGCCAATCTCGACGGGTTTGCCGAACTCCTGTTTTCGCCGCAGTTCGGCATTCATTGGATGGGTGGCGGTGTAGATTTGGACGGCAGGGCCGAACAATGTGAAATCGCCGATCTTAACCGGACACACGTCGAGAACGACGCAGTTAAAATTGAAGAAAACACGTTCCCCGAGCAGGATGTTCGACCCGTAATCGCAGAAGAACGGCGGCTGCATCCAGACCGACTCACCGCCTTTTCCGAAAAGATCGATCAAGATTCGACGGCGAGCTTCTTGATCCTTGTCACGGTTCGCATTCAAGTCTTGGCACAAATCCCTGGACCGTTCTCTTGCCTGAACCAGATCCGCATCGAGCGGATCGTAAAGCTCACCGGCCAACATCTTTTCTTTTTCGGTTCGCATCAAATCGATCCTTGGAGGATGAGTGTGGCGTTACGCTCGATGGCTCACTGGGCGAGGGCGACCAATGTTATCAAGAGTTCCACGACGCCATCTCATCGCATCCGGATTTGTTCAACTCATTTCTTCAAGCATTCGGCAAGAAACTCATACAAGGCCTTCGTAGATGGGTCTTCAGGCTGGCCGAGGTTATCGTTGATCTTGGTGTGATTCGTGTCCGCAGCGCCAAAGACCTTCGTGGAAATGCCGGCCTCGGAAAGCACGGAACCGAGTCGCTTCGCCTGGGCCGTGGTGTCAACGTGGTCGGCGACATGCAGCAGGAGGAACGGCGAGATCCCTTTGCCCTTGGCGACATGATTCACCGCGGAGAAGTCCTTGTGCTTCACCGGATCGCTGCCAAATTTCTCGAAGTGGCCGAATTTCGGATCGGGTTGGCCCTTGGCCTTGCGACGCGCAGCCGAGGTCGCGATCATGAGTGGCACATCATAGGTGTCGCCATCGACGGGCACGCAGCCTTTGATGTTGGCCAGCGACAGACCCTCCGCTTTCAGATAGCGGTCGTCAGTACAGATCAATGCCGCGAGTTGGGCACCAGCGGAATGCCCCATGACGAATACGCGTTTCGGGTCGCCGCCATGCTCGGCAATGTGGTCGTTCACCCAGCGCATGGACTTCGCGACGTCGCGAACGATCGTAATCATGTCGACTTTCGGCAGGAAACGATAATTCGTGGAAACGAAAACAAAGCCCTTGTCCGTAAATGCTTTTGGCTTGATTTGCACGCTCGTCTTGTCGCCGACCTGCCAGCCGCCGCCGTGAATCCAGAAAATCACAGGCAAGTTCTTTGCGTTATCAGGGGCGTAGACATCGAGCGTTTGCCGTTCGTTCTTGGGCTCGGCATAAGGGATGTCGCGTTTGACGTTCTCGGCGCGCAACTCGGACCCGAAAACGCAAGCAAACACGACAACGAGAGGAGCTAGTGGTTTCATGATTGGACGCCGTTTCAGTTAAAGTGAAGTTCTAGCTGATCGTTCCCGGACAAACGCATCTGGGAATACCGAACCGACTTCGGAGTGGATTCTACGGCCTGCGAAGCGTGACCTGCAACGATTTTTTGAGTGGATCAAACACATCGCGTACCCAGGTTAGGCGGCCCGCGCCCACTCGAATTGAACGTTTGTTCATACTGTGATGAGCCATTCGCAACTTTCTGAAGGATTCCGACCCGGGAATTCGAACAGATTGCAAAATCGGGCCCACTCAAATGAAAATGGATGATTCGCGGCCCAATCGACGAATGGTGCGAAGCTGTGGGTATTCACCTTTAACGGAAATGCAGTCTCGATCACTTTACCTTCATGGTTTCCACGGTCATTCGCAGATGCTCCGTTGTCCAAGGGAGACGATAATAAAAGCAGAATCTGCGTCTTGAATCAGAGACTCGGCACGTCAAATGCCGCATTTCACAACCTGGGAATGTCATAAGTGGCCCTGAAGGAGCATCCCCTTGCGAGCAGCATCCGTTCAGGCACCTCCACCCGCACGGATGCGCCTCGTCGGCTGGATTCGTCGAAGGAAATGGAAGCTCATCGGCCTTTCGCTACTCGGCTTCGTGCTGACCGGATTAGTCTCCTTCCGGATATATCTCTCCAGTGCCGGTGCGGCCCAGATGGCATCGGCGAGCATGTCTGCTCAGTTAGGCATTCCAGTCCGCATCAAGAACATTTCCCCTGATTTCGATTCCACGACTCTCGATGAAATCGAGATTGCCGAAGCAAACGGAGCAAACAATGGCAAGCCGTGGGTCACCGTCCGCCAACTTCAATTGAGCAACTCGGTCGTGGGGTTGCTGCGTGGCAAGACACCCGATCAGATCACATTGCGGGAAGCTGACGTCACGCTTCGCTTCGATCACAATGGGGTCTTGTTGACGCAGTTGCCCAAAAGTGAATCGGCAAGCAGCGGCATGCCTACCACCATCCGGCTGGAACGAAGCCGGCTCACCATTCATCAAGATTCGCATCCCGACGCGCATTTCCACGGAATCGATGCGGAACTTCGCCGCGAAGGTGACCGCTATGTCCTTAACGGAACCCTCGCGGACAGTTCTTGGGGACGGTGGGACCTTTCCTTGAACGTTGATGCGCAAAGCGGCGCGGGGAGTGCATCACTTCGCACGACCGGAGCCATCAAGGTTACGACGGCACTTCTTCGAAAATTCCCGTTCGTGAACCAATCGGTTTGGGACGCCGTTTCGCTAGATGGAGAAACCACTGCGGACATTCGCTTCGATTTTCGTCCCAGCGACGATTACTTTCATTACGTCGTCGCCGTTGAACCTCGGCAAACGAATGTCTTTGTGTCCTCAATTGATTTACATGCGACCGAAGCGTCGGGATCCGTTACCGTCGAGAATTCGGAAGTCATTTTGAAGAATGTCCGGGGTCGGGCCGCACAAGGTATGCTCGAACTCGACGGGTCCATGAATTTTCGCGAAGAAACCGATGTGTTGAGTCTCAAAATTCAGGCCAATGGCATGCGCGTCAAGGATCTCCCCCCCGCATGGGGAATCGAAGGAAAGGTGCCGGTGAAGGGAGTCGGCGACGGAATTTTCATCGGCAAGGCTGACTTGGTCGTGAAGAACAATTTGGAAGGGACCACAACGGCAGGGACGGGAACGGCGACCGTTGTTATTCCGAATTTTGTTAGCGGTCAGGAACTGCGTGTTGATCTGACACTTCGTCCCAAAGGACGTCGTTTCGAATTCGGGCAACCGCCGAGCAAACCGACCTCTTTTCGAAAAGAAGAGGCGAACTTCGCACATCTCGCTTCGGCCTTCCTCGTCCTCGTACAAGCTCCGATCGTTCCCGAGAAGGCCTTCGAAAAGAAGAAGCCGGAACCCAAAGATGCACCTCCCTATCTCGATCTCAATTTCGCATTGCGCGACGTCGATCTGAACGAGCTACTGAAGAAACTCGAATACGAAATCCCCCTCAAGGTTAGCGGGCGGATCACCTTTGAGGTGAAAGCCAGCGTTCCCACCGACCAGATGAGCGACCTAAAGAAATTTCGCTTTGCCGGCACGGCCCATTTGCCGCTTTTGACTATTGAGGACATGCAACTGGAAGAGGTACAGGCCAAAGTGGTGTACCGCGACGGGAAACTGACTTTGACGGAATTCTCCGCCCGCATGCCGGAACCGGCCAATCCGAAGGCCGTTGGCACCATCAAAGGAACGGCCAAAATCGACCTGATTCCCGCCGGCGATTTGACGGCTCAACTTGATATCGATCGCCTACCCGTCGCACAGATTTTGGGTCTGTTTCCCAATCTTGCGAAAGAAGCCGAAGGCAATTTCTCAGGCCATCTTGAATTCAAAGCTCCGTCCGGTCAACTACGCGATCCAACGAAATGGGCCGGGTCCGCCCAGTTGACCGCAGCGCGTGCGAAAGCCATCGGCTGGGTGGTGGAGAACCTTCGACTCGACAGCACACTCGCCAATGGCACCCTGGTTCTGAGCAAGTTGACGGGCAAGATCGAAGGGGCCGCACTGAATGCCAGTGGCGAATTGGAACTGAGGGATAAGTTCCCTTTTAAGGGCCTGGTCGAATTCGCCAAGATCGATCTGAATTCACTCGACAAACTCGCGCCCGATTTCAAATTGCCGGTTCGCCTCGCGGGTCAGTTGACGGCAAACGCCGGGGTGAAAGGCACATTAAACCCGCTCCGCCAAGAAATCATTGGCATTGGTTCGGTGACTGATTTGCGCATCAATGATTTTCCGATCACGAAACTTGATTTCCGTTGGGACTTGAACCACGAGCGATTCAGGGCCTCCGATCTCAATGCGAAACTCCTGGGCGGTTCGATAAACGGAACAGTCGAGTTGCCACTACGAGAAGAAGCGGGTGGCCGCGTCGAACTCAAACTGAAAGAAATCGACTTGGCCGAGTTGTCGAAGAATCTTCCGAACGATGTTGATATACGTTTGGCCGGCAAGGCGGACGGATCGCTATCGGCGACGATCGCCACCAAAAAGGCAAATCAGCCGCGGCAGACGACGGCGGAAATCGCAGTCGAGTCCCCCAAGCTGAATGTACGAAATATCCCTGCCGAGAAGTTGCGTGCCACCGCCATTTACCGCGAAGGGACGCTGACCTACAAGTTAGAAGCCAATGCGCTTGGAGGGACGATCACTCTGGATGGACGCTATCCCAATGATGCCGTCAAGGAGCCAGCCATCGAACAGCCGCCACAGGGGCTGCTTCGCTTGAGAGGGGTCAAGCTGGCCCAGCTTTGGCCGGCCCTGGGCTCGCCTGACACATTGGAAGGGCTCAATGGTGAAATCAATCTTGAACTACCTTTCCGATACGATGGGGCGGGAAACCCCGTCGGTGTCGGCACGTTGCGGCTTGAAAATCTCCGATTTCGAGAGCGCGAAATTTCCACAAGGATTTTGAGCGTCGCTCGGCTGAGCGGGAAGAGTCTGCGTTTCGAAAAGATCGACGCACCCTTTGGTACAGGCTCGATTCGAGGACTTGTAATCCTGAACCTCATTAACTTGGATCGCAGCCGCGCGATTTTGACACTTCGCAATGTTCCGTCTTCAAACGTGTTCTTCGCCTTTCCTGATTTGGCCAAGCGTTTGAATGCCCCGCTCGATGTGCAGATTCGTACCTCACTGGGCATGCAGATTCGCGGCACCGCCGTTATTAGCGCAGCCCAGGGTAAGTTCCTCGGGCAAAGCATGGGGATGGTGCGTATCCCGATCGAATGGGACCTGGTCCCCTCGCAACAACGCGGCGTGGTATCTGTTCACGATCTCAGCGGTGAACTCGCACAAGGTCGGCTTGCGGGTCACGCGCGATACGAATTCTTCGGCTATGCGGGTGGCCGGGTCGAGGGCGAGATTGGCTTCACGAATGTCAATATTCCTTCCTTAGTCAGGACGGAACAGAATTTAGGCTCGCTGGGGGTGGGGCATGCGACCGGCCGTTTCGAATTCTCCGGCGATAACGTCCGTTCGGTCGACGATCTGACGGGAGTGTTGACGGCCACGCTTGGACAAGCCCAACTGTCAGAAATCCCGGTCTTGCGAGAAGTGTTACCATTCTTGGGTGCCTCGGCCCGGGTCGCGGATC
>JAIOQJ010000770.1 GCA_021413475.1 Planctomycetota bacterium
TTCAGGAGGAACTCCTCGGCAGGACCATCCGTTGTCCGGATTGCGGGGAAGCCTTTGTGGTGGCGAGCGCTCCGACCCTGCTTGCACCCCTGGTTCCAATCGTCGAGGAAAAGGTTTCCGTTGCCGACAAACCGGTTGTGAGTCGGACTGACGCGCCGCCTGCCACGTATCGCACGGGCTCGATCGCTGATTTTCTTCAAGTGGTGCCGGGCGAAATCGCGGCCCCGCCGACTGCCGCTCCGCCCATCAAAACCCCACCGAGCGTTTCCCCGGAAAAACCGAAGGAAGTCGCGTGGTCGGCCCAGATCGAACCGCCGCCGATCATGCCGGCACCGAAGGAAATCGTCTGGTCCGAACAAGCCGCTCCGCCGCCGCCAATAGAAGAGAAATCCTTGCCGCCGGTAACGAAGCCCGCCCCCACTGCTTTCAAGCCGCTGCCGCCTGCTCCCCTCACGCTTCGTCGGCCGCGAAAGAAATCGAAACGCCTTTTGATGCTGATCATCCTGCTCTTCGTGGTGGGCGGTGGGCTCGGAGTTGGCGGCTTTTATCTCCGGAAATACGAAAATGCCGCCCCCGAACGGCTTTATTCCCAGGCCAAGAAGGATTACGAGGCGAAGAATTACGCCCCCGCCCGTAAGCTCTTTGAAAAGTTCGCCAAGGAGCATCCCGACGATCCGCGAGCGACCGAAGCTCGCTTTTTCGTGGAACTGAGTGCTGTTCGTGGCTCAGTCTATTCGTTATCGGTCCGCTCCGATCCTTCTGGTGCCGAGAAACAGCTTCAACAATTTCTGGCGTTCGCCGACTTGCCCGATATTCAGCCGTTTGTCGAGCCGGACAAGTTTCGAGTTGATGTCTGGCAGACCGTGTTGAAACTGACTGAGGACCTAACCGCCAAGGCCCAGGAGACGTTCAATCGCGATCAACCTGACGCGGCCTTGCCGTGGTTGCAGCAGGCTGAGTCGCTGGGGAAATCGGTCGAGCGCTTCCATCCCGACGACGTGAAACGCGAAGACGTATTCACGCAAATGACGGACCTTCGGCAGAAAATCGAAGACGCTCACTCCCGGCTCGCGTTTCTGGAAGAGATCAAATTCAAACTGATCGATGCGGACGACTCGGCCATCCTCGCGGCACGCTCGGCGCTGGAAACGCACGGCTACTCGAATGACTCCGCATTTACTCAACTGATCGATCAAGCCCAGAGCCGGCTCGTCGGCCTCGCGGTCTACAAGCGGCTTGACCCGCCGATCGCTCCGACCCCTGGACGAGGGCAGGGGGGCACCAGCATGCTCTTCGCCCCCCGGCTCGATCCGAGTGCCAAGTCGCAGGCACCGTCGCCCCCGCCGGGACCCGCGACGATGTTCTTCGCCCTCGCCCGTGGGATTCTTTACGCCCTCGATACCGTGGACGGGCACGTTCGCTGGGCCACGCGCGTCGGCGTCGATGGCGATATCCTCCCGCTCCATATTCCCGCGACCGATCTGCATCCGGAACTGGCGATCGTCGTCACCAACGACGGCTCGAAATCCAGTTTGACGGCACGCCTCGCCCAAACCGGCGAGGCTTTCTGGCATCAACCACTTCCCTCGGCCTGTCTGGCGCAGCCGATCTTGATCGGCCAGCGCGTGTTCGTGCCGCTCCGCGAGCGACCGCTAACAAATGGTCAGATGCCGCGCAGCGACGAAACGGGCGTGATTCTTGAAATTGAAATCACCAGCGGTTTTCAGATCGGCCGAATCTCTTTGGGCCGGCCGCTCGGTAGTGCTCTCGCCCGCCGGCCGGGTACGGGACATCTTTATTGCCCGGCGGAAGCTCACGGCGTCTATGTTTTCGATGTGGAACGAATCGGGACTGATGGCGGCCGGCTTGATCCGCTGCCGCTTGGCATGGTGGCGACCGCCCACGTCGCTGGCTCGTTACGCGGCGAGCCGGTGCTCACGACGGTCGAAGGCGATGCGGCGAGTTACCTGATTCTTAGCCTGGCCGATGGGCTCCAGGCCATGAAGTTGCAAGCCTATCCACTAACGATGCCGGATAAGCCGCCCGCAATCACGGGTGATTTACCCAAACCGATCCCGCTGAATGGATGGACAACCTTCCCCGCCTTTTGCGATAGCGAGCGACTCGCGGTCGTCACTGATCGCGGTCAGTTTGGCCTGTTCGGCATCAATCAGATCGGTAATTTCGACGCGGCCATCTTCGTGATGCCCCCGACGCCGTCGGCCGTTTCGGAAGGGCGTGAGCCGATTCGCGGCCAGGTGGTGTATGGGGATGAAGAAGCGATCTGGTATCTCGCTAATGGGGCGATGCATCAGATTCGGATCGGATTTGATGCCAAGAACGGCTTGAAACTGGTCCCGCGTGGCAAGGCGATACCGCTCGGTAAGCCGTTGCACGCTTCGCAAGTCGATGTCGCCACGGCGGCCACGTGCGTCGTCACTCAGACGACGGCTTCCGCGTCGTGCCGGGCCACCGCTCTCGACCTGAGAACCGGGGAGATTCGCTGGCAGCGAGTTCTTGGTCTGGTGGCCCAGAGCGATCCACTCCGCATCGGCGAGGGCGAGGGCGAGGCGATTGTGCTGTTGGATCAAGATGGCGGGCTTTACCGGATCGAACCGAAGGCCCTCTCCGGTCACATGGATAGTGAATGGTTGATGGGAGATAGTTTTCTGATCGCACCTCCCTTACCGCAAATTGTCGGCAAGAACTATCTGCTTCCGTTGAGCGATGGCCAATCCGTCTGCTGCGTTTCGGCGACATCAGCGGAAAAAGGCCAACGGCTCATCGTGCGGCAAATTACCCCCGGCTCGGCAATTCGCACCAAGAGCGTCGTGCTTCCCGCTCCTGTGGCCGGTACGCCAACGATCGCGGGCAAATTACTGGTCGTTCCCCTGGCCGACGGCTTGTTGCACCGCTTGAATCTCGAGGGCACGAAGCCACTCGATGCAGGCCCGACTTGGCGAAGTAGTCGCGGCGATGCGAAATCGATCTGTCATCTTTCGGTGCTTTCTGATGGCGAGTATTTGGCCAGCGACGGAGCACGCACGCTGATTCGCTGGCGCTGGCCGATTAATCAGGACGATTTTTCGCAACAGGGAGCGTTGTCGATCGGTGAGCGAATTGCCGCCCCCGCCGTTCCGATCTCAGAAGGCCGGATGATCGTGGCAGACGTCAAGGGTGCGTTGACGATGTGGGACACGAACCGATTGAAGGCGGATCTGCAGCCTCTTCGCGCCTGGCGGCCCAGCGAAAAGGGACCGATCCCGCTTGGCACGCTGACGAATGGACCATTTCGGGACAAAGAACGGCTGATCTACGCGATCGACGGGCGACGGATCGTCGCGGTCTCTCCTGAAAAAGAGACGCCGCTCTGGGTCTCACCTGCGATTGAAGGCAGCGGCATCACCGGCTCGCCGCAACGGCAGGGGAATCGCCTATGGATCACCGATCGCGATGGAGCGTTCTTCGTGCTGGATGGCGCAACCGGAGCGGTCGTCGGCGAAATGATTCGCTTGCCGGCCTCCACGGTTCCCGCCGCCGCGGCGATTCCGTTGAATGAGTCGATGCTGCTCGCGCCACTTTCGGAGGGGACGGTGCGGTTGGTGCCGATTCCGAAGTAGGACGGCCTTCCTTGGCCGTCAATGATTGAGCGGGACGGCCAAGGAAGGCCGCCCTACGAAAAGCACATAGCTCGCCAATTCACTCCCATTGAAATAGAACACTCCCTACTGAACTCACGGTGTTCCTTTCATCCTTCTTCTCGGTATCCTTCGATGACACTTCCCGGCCAACTGAATCCGCCGCCTCGACTCCTGCTCGGCCCTGGGCCCAGCGATGCCCACCCGCGCGTGCTGGCGGCAATGTCAACGCCGCTCTTGGGCCATCTCGATCCGAATTTCCTGGAACTGATGCTCGAAACGCAGGAACTCATCCGCCTCGCGTATCAGACCAAGAACCCGCTAACGTTTCCCATCAGTGCCACCGGCATGGCAGGCATGGAAGCGTGCATCGTCAACCTGATCGAGCCGGGCGACCGCATGGTCATCTGCTTCAAGGGGTTCTTCGGCCAGCGGATGATCGACGTCGCGGGCCGCACCGGGGCGCAATTGACGATCCTGGAAAAGACCTGGGGCGACGTTTTCGATCTGAATGAGATCCGCGAGACGCTGCAAAAAGTTCGGCCCAAGGTGCTCGGCATCGTTCACGCGGAGACTTCGACGGGGGCGTGGCAGCCGATCGAGGAACTCGGCAAGCTCTGCCATGAATTCGGCACGCTGCTGCTGGTCGATGCCGTCACGTCGCTGGGGTGCATCCCTTTGAATGTCGACGCCTGGGAAATCGATGCGGTCTACAGTTGCACGCAAAAAGGACTCGGCTGCCCGCCGGGTCTCTCGCCGATTAGCTTGAGCCCTCGTGCCGAGGAAGCGATGGCGAAGCGGAAAACCAAGGTGCAGAGTTGGTATCTCGACTTGACGATGATCCGCACCTACTGGGGCAGCGATCGGGCCTATCACCACACTGCGCCGATTAGCATGATTTACGCCCTGCGTGAAGGCCTCCGCATCGTTCACGAAGAAGGCCTTGATAACCGCTGGAAACGGCACTTTCGCAATCATCAGGCCATCAAGGCGGGGTTGCTCGCCCTCGGGCTGACCTACACCGCCAAGGAAGGGCACCAGCTTCCGCAATTGAACGCGGTCCGTATTCCCGCGGGCGTTGACGACTTGGTCATCCGCAAGCGGATGCTGAACGAGTTCGGCATCGAGATCGGCGGCGGTCTCGGCGACCTCAAGGGCAAAGCCTGGCGCATCGGCCTGATGGGTTACAACAGCAAGCCGAGCGCGGTTTTCCAACTGCTGGCCGCCCTCGAATTGTGCCTGCGCGGCGCGGGCGTCGCGGTACAACCGGGGGCCGGTGTCGCGGCGGCGGAAGCGGTTTATTTGGCATGAAATTCTGCGAGCGTTTGGGCGTACGCTCGAACCTCACAGACCTCGCATTCGTCTACCTGAAGGTTGGTCGCACCAATCGTTTATCACTGTTGCCGGGAGGTGGTTTGATTCTTGGGGAAGTAGTATTCCACTTGATGCGATTGGCTGCCGGAGAGTAGGATCAAACGTGTGGGAGCAACTCCAATTCAGGAGAGAAATCGTGCGGTCGACACGAAGCATTCTTGAAATGAACAGCGATTTGGCGGACCAGATCAATGCTGAGGCTCTCGCAAATCCGCAATCTCCTTATGCGGGCAAGTACGTTGGCATTGCAAATGGCAAGGTGGTGGTCATCTCCAAAGAAATGGACGAAGTCTGCGACGTTCTTGAAAGAATCGAACGAGACCCAACGCGGACATTTATCGTTGAAGGATGAGTCGACCACGGTGCGGTCGATTACATTTGTGAGCTAGCTTGATGCCCCATGTAATTGGGCGATTGCACCATGGTCGGCCGAGACTCGAATGCTTTCGACATGATAGAGTTTCCCAGGAGGATCGATCATGGCGACCGAACAGGCGACGTGCACGAGTTGGATACAAAAAACGCCGGGAACTCAAGGCGGAGAACCGTGCATTCGAAATACTCGCATCACCGTTCACGGTTTAGTCGAGTGGCGGCAACTTGGTCGTTCGGACGCCATGATCATCCAGAATATTGGGGGACTTACGCAAACTGATCTCGATGAAGCCTGGAGATATTACCAGCGGCATCGGGATGAAATTGACGAAATCATCCGGCAACACAATGCGGAGTGACACATTGTGGCGAGGTTGTACGCGGATGAGGATTTCGATCTCGACGTCGTTATTGAGCTTCGCGCACTTGGTCACGACGTACTAACGGTCCAGGAGGCCGGCAACGCGGGAAACAGTGACCTTCAGGTCTTGGCCGATGCCATTGCGATGTCCCGCGCGGTCTTGACCTTCAATCGCCGTCATTTTCGCAAACTCGCGCGAAGCACTACATCACATTATGGCATCATCGACTGCACTCGAGACAATGACGTTGCCGCGTTATCCCACCGGATCCACAACGCAATTGCTTCTGTCGAAAGTCTAGCCAATCTGTACATCCGCATCGTTAGACCAAATCAGCCGTGAATAAATGGCGATTCTCACCTGATTTTCCGCTCTTTCCAGGCCATCGCCAGCTGGTATATTGTCCAGTCACGCTTCGTGAAGGGAACAGACATGCAACCCGCGATTATCCCGATGCCCACACCGAATCTCGACGATCCCACGCTTTACGTGAATCGAGAACTTTCCTGGCTCGAGTTCAATCGCCGGGTTCTCGAGGAAGCCCAAGATCCCAAAGTTCCTTTGATGGAACGCCTGAAGTTTCTGGCGATTTTCTCGTCGAATCTCGATGAGTTCTTCATGGTCCGCGTCGGCGGTTTGCAGCAGAAGGTGCAAGCGGGCATCACGCGATCGTTCGGCGCGGACAAGATGTCGCCGATCGTTCAGATGGATCGCATCGGCCAAACCGTCAGTGAATTGGTGCAATTGCAGTACCGGATCTTGTCCGAGGACGTGTTGCCCGCCCTCGAAGCCGAGGGGGTCATCTTCAAGGGCAGCCGCGATTTGACAGATAGCGATCGCAAACAACTTCGCGAAGTCTTCCGCACGGAAGTTTTCCCCGTCCTCACGCCGCTGGCGATTGACCCCGGCCACCCGTTTCCTCATTTGCTCAACAAGTCGCTGAATCTGGCGGTGGTCCTGCAACGCCCCCGTAACGAGGAAAAACTATTTGCTGTCGTTCAGGTGCCGGCCGTGCTGCCGAGATTCGTCCAGCTTCAGTCGGACAAAGGCTACGCGTGCGCTCCGCTGGAGACGACGATTGCCCAGCACCTGAATGAACTGTTCCCCGGCATGGAACTCGAACACGCGACCGTTTTCCGGGTTACCCGCGATTCGGAATATGAAATCGACGACGACGAAGTTGAAGACTTGCTCAAGGCAATCGAAGAGGAAGTTCGCAAGCGGAAACGCGGGGCGGCCGTGCGTCTCGAGATCGAGGGCGATGCCCCGGTTGAGATCGAACAATTTCTGATGAATGCCCTGCACCTGGAACCTGCCGACGTCTGTCGCGTTCCGGGGCTGCTCGACCCGACGGGTATGTTCAAGATTACGTCGTTACCTGGTTTCGCTCACTTGCACGATCCGCAATTCGTGCCGCAGCCAGTGCCGGAATTCGCCTCGGCACCGAACATCTGGGCGGCGATCAAGGCCCGAGACATTCTGGTTCACCATCCATACGAGTCCTTCAGTTCCGTGATCGATTTCGTCGAGACGGCCGCGACCGACGAAAAAGTGCTGGCCATCAAGCAGACGCTTTATCGGACCAGTTCGGACTCGGCGATCGTTCGCGCCCTGCAACGCGCCGCCGACGCGGGTAAACAGGTCACGGCCGTCATTGAATTGAAAGCCCGCCTCGACGAGGAACGCAATATCCTCTGGGCCCGCGAACTCGAGAAAGCAGGCGTTCACGTCGTTTTCGGCTTCATCGGGTTGAAGACGCATTGCAAGGTCTCGCTCGTTGTCCGCAAGGACGATGACGGCATTCGCCGATATGTCCACCTTTCGACCGGCAATTACAATCCGCAGACCGCGCGCCTTTACACGGATATCGGCTTCTTCACGAGCAACACCGAGTATGCCGAGGATGTCTCCGCTCTCTTCAACTATCTGACGGGCTACAGCGAATTGCCGCAGTGGAAGAAATTGATCGTCGCGCCGTCGCGGATGCAGGCGTTCATGATCGAGCAGATCGAGCACGAAGCGGAATTGCAACGCAGCGGCAAGACCGGGCGGATCATCGCCAAGATCAATGGCCTGCTCGAGCCGGCGGTCATCCAGGCACTTTATCGGGCCAGTCAGGCAGGCGTGAAGATCGATCTGGTATGTCGCGGCATCTGCGCCTTGCGCCCGGGCATTCCCGGGGTCAGCGAGAACATTCGCGTCGTCTCGATCATCGATCGATTTCTGGAACACAGCCGTATTTTTTACTTCGGCAACGCAGGCGATCCTCAGGTCCTCATCGGTTCAGCCGACTGGATGGACCGCAACCTCAGCCGGCGTGTCGAAGTTGTGTTTCCCATTGAACAGGCTGACTTGAAACAGCGATTGATCAGCGAAATCCTGGCGAACAGCCTCGCCGACAACGTGAAAGCCCGTGAACTCCTGCCGGATGGCAGCTATCGTCGCGTCGTGCCTCGTGAGGGAGACCCGCTGGTGCGCAGCCAGGAGAAATTCTTGCAGATTGCGGCTGAAAACGCGGCCCGACGACAGCTTATCCTGGAAGCTCCGGTCGTCAATCCCGTGGAAGCGAGACCGATCCGCAAGGGCCGTACTCGCAGACGGCAGACGGGGTGATCGATCTTTTAGAATGCAAAATAGATGAAAGGCTTCGTCAGTCCCGGATGGAAGACGATCAGAGCGAACACGGCCATCACGTAAGCTGTCGCGCGGATTGCCGCCGGCATCTCGATGAGCGCGCAAACGCGATTACGCATGCCGCTCCAAAGATGTCCCAAGGCCACCAACGCAATCAAGAAAGGCACCCAGGTGGGAACGTGATGCGTTCCAATCGCGGTGCCACAAAAATGGGAACGCATGAGCATCCAACAGCCTGACCAACTTTCGGCACGCACGATTAGTACGCTCGCCACTACCATCCAGAAGGTCGCGAACCAGGCACAAAATCGCCAAGGTGCCGATCCACGCAATTTCATGGCCCAGTCGATGTCTTTCGTCGCTTGCGACCAAAGCCGATGCACAACCATCAAGGCACCGTGGATCATGCCGTAGCAAATCCACCCCCAAGTCGCGCCATGCCAGATCCCGCAAATCAGAAAGAGAAAGAAGAGATTGAAACACGTGCGTACCTGAGATCCACGACTGCCGCCGATCGGGTAATAGAAATAATCGCGCAGCCAGGTCGAAAGCGACAAGTGCCAGCGCCGCCAGAAATCGGTGACGCTCGTAGCCAGGAATGGGAAGTTAAAATTCCGTGGTAGTTCAAAGCCGAACCACTTCGCGCAACCGACCGCCATGTCGCTATAACCCGAGAAGTCACAATAAATCTGGAGCATCCAGGCAACTGCCGCCCAGCGGTGCGTCGCACTGTCGAATAACTCGGGATGAGCAAACACCTCGCCAACGTAGATCGCCAAACTGTCCGCGATGACCAGTTTCTTGAACAGTCCGACCAAGAACCAGTGCATTCCGTCGATCACTTGCTGCGATGTCACGGAAGGAGGCGTCGTCATCTGCGGCAGAAACTCCGAGGCACGGACGATCGGCCCAGCCACCAATTGCGGGAAGAACGCCACGAATAGCGCATAATCGCGAAACGATCGCACGGCACGAACTTGACCCCGGTAAACATCGATCGTGTAGCTGATTCCCTGAAAGGTGTGGAAACTGATGCCCAGAGGCAAAACGATGTTGATAACGATATCCGGCACCGAGTAGCCGCATATGCGGGCCAGTGCCAGAGAATTGGACACCACGAACGCCGTGTACTTGAACAACCCAAGCAATGCTAAATTCGCGACAATGCTCAGCATCAGCCAACGCTTTTTCGCCCGCGGAGTGCGGGCATCCTCGATCCAGCGTGCCGCGCAATAATCGATGGCCGTGCAGAGAATAATGATCCAGAGATAACGGAAGCTCCACCAAGAATAAAAGAGCCAGCTTGCACCAAGTAGAAAGGTGTATTTTCTTCCCCGTGTCGAAAGCCGATGGTAAATCATCAAAACGATCGGCAAGAAAATCATGAACGCTTTGCTGGAAAAGATCATGGCGCATCCTCCAGGATCTTTCGCAACCAGCCCGAAAATCGGGCCGCTCCGTCGCCGTTCAGATGAATCATGTCCGCGAAGTGCCGATCGTCGAGTCCTACTTGATCACGGGTCGCGCGGATGATTCGCACCCCACGGTCGCGTTCAAGGTCATTGAGCAAGCCATCGTATTGACGATAAGCGTCGGGGTAGGTTTGTTGCAAATCCTCTGTCACCGGCATATCGACCAAGATGCACGTGACGTTGTTGGCCTTGGCCCAATTGAGGATTCGATGCAAGTAAGCGATGTGCGAGCCGAGGCGATAACGATCCATGGCCTGGCGCGGGGGATCTTTCCAGCCGCTTGCTTTCATGTCCGAATAGCGACGAATTGCCATCGCAGGGATCGGTGAATAACCGGTGCCGTTGCGAATCTTATCGGCAATGGCTCGATTTGCGGAT
>JAIOQJ010000771.1 GCA_021413475.1 Planctomycetota bacterium
GCTCGATCGCTGATAGGTTTCCGAATTGCAGATGCAGCGCAGCAGATGCTTGACGTCGAAGCCCGAATCGCCGAATTCGTTGGCGAGCATTGCGATCAATCCGGGATGGCTCGGGGGATTGAGATCGCGGAAATCGTCCACGGGCTGCACGATGCCGCGGGCGAAGAAGTAAAACCACATGCGATTGGCGAACGCTTTGGAAAAGTAGGGATTCTCCTTTTTCGTCAACCAGGCAGCGAAGTGAGGGCGAAGCGACTCCGCTTTGTCGGTGCGAAATTCCGCTCCCTTGAGGAAGCCCGCTTGAATCGTCATGCCGATGTTCTTGAACGCCGTATCAGGAATTACGATCTGGGCGGGGGCAGGGCTCGGTTTGAACCCCAGCTCCTTGAGTTTTCTGCTCAATTCCATGGATTCGTTGGTCCGATCGGTCACTTCGAAGCCGAAGGGAAATTCCACCACTTTGCGGAAATTCTCCTCACCGTACATCCGCTGGAAAAAGGCGGACATCGCCCAGAATTCCTTTTGCGACAGGTCTCGGTAGGGATCATCGTGGCACTCGGCACAACGCAGTTGAACGCCCATGAAGATCGACCCGATCGATCGCGCCGTACCTTGAGGGAGCGGCAGGCCGTTGGGCGTTCCATTCAGTTGAAAAAAGTTGAGATCGCCGGGATCGGCGGAGGTGCCCCGGGCCGTCAAAATGTCGCTGACGATCCGGTCCCAACCATCGCCTTTGACGACTCGTTCGCCCATCCGATGACCGAGCTTCCGTGCATGGCCCCCAATGTTGGCGCCGCCGTTGAAGTTGGCGGGCAGTACGGGCGGCAGCATCCAGTCTTGCCAGGTGTAACCGAACTGGGAGGCGAAATCCTTGGACTCCAGCAAGCTGTCGATCAGCTTGGCGCGTTTGTCTGGATCCTGGTTGTCGAGGAATTCGGCGGCTTTCTCGGCGGTCGGCACTCGTCCGGCCAGGTCGAGATAGATGCGTCGCAGAAATTCCGCATCGCCGATTGTCGGCATCGCCTTGAGCTTGGCTTCGTCCAGGCCTCGCTGAATGAGCTGATCGATGGCCGCCGCAACTTGGCGAGCCTCATGTTTGCTGCCCGGCTTGAGGATCGGATCGACGCTCTTTCTGCGTTCGGCAACGGTGGGAAGGCCCGACTGGATCCAGTTCTTCAAGTGCTCCTTCTCGGCCGCGGACAGCTTACGTTCGTTCGGCGGCATCTCATCGCTGACGATTCGCTTCCAGCCTTCGCTCGCCTTAAGGTCGCCCGCCTTCCACGCCGGCCCGGTTTTGCCGCCTTTGAGCCCAGCGGCAATGGTACGCATTTCGAGCCCGCCCTTCTGACGCAAGCCGCCGTGGCAACCGAGGCAATTCTTGGTCAGAATCGGCAGCACATCGCGTTCAAAAAGCGATTCATCAGCCGCGACCGGCTTTGCGAAGAACGAAACCAGGAAGAGCGCGGAGAACCACGCCCCGCGGATGCGTTCCACCTGAACAAACATATACGCCTCTTTGATCGATTGGGCGGGAAATCTGGCGGGAAGTCGCAACCGAGTCTCTTTCCTCTAATTTAGCCGAACCCCGACGAATTCCGCAAAGAAAAAGCATTCTGTTTTCACCTCTCGTATCCCTTTCACGACCAGTTGCCCCGTACCCGCCCCCGCCACCGCCACGCGCAGGCCGTCCGCCGATTCTATCGTTGGACCGCGCCAGTTTCATTTTCCGAATTGGTTGGCGGAAACCAGGTCGAGCGGTCGTCCCAAATTCGCGCGTCCCACGACGTGTTGGGCACGTCCTAACTCCCTAGTTGCGCCGCCAATTTCCTGGAAAATCGAAGGGGATTGGTCGGTGGATGTGCGACGTTCCCATCTCGTCGTGGGTCAACCAAAATTCCGAACGGATTGCCGGGAACTTTTTCGCGCGGCGTGTGATCGTGAAGGCAAAACAAAGGGAAAAACAAAGGGGACGCAGCTCTTTTTGGCGATGGCAGCACGGAGGCCGAGAAAAGAGCTGCGTCCCCTTTGCCTTTGTCAACCAGGCTTGCGACTGGATTTCTTCTTCTGCACCGGCGCCGGCGCGCCGGCGGATTCGCGGACGGCGGGATGGAGCAGTTGCTGGAGTTCGGTTTCAAATGAGCGTTCAACCGTTCTTCGAGCGCGGCCACGCGACGCAAAAGGTCGGCAATGACCGGGTCACGCTGCCGACAGCCCGGGCACAGGAAGATCCTTGCCATCCATGCCGCCATGCTACCAATCGCCGGCTCACGCAGCTGCGCGGCTTTTCCCTAATTCCGGGTGAACGGTTACAATTATTGTTGCGCGGATCCTTAATCTCTAATCGTAATTCCTGCCACAAGTCTCTGAATTTCCCCACGACCGGTAGCGGTAATCCGAGTTCCTCGGATCCAAACAGTTTTGAGTGACGTGAATTCCCCAATCAACGGGCTGCTCTCATCTGAGATCTGCGTTCCATCAAGGTCTAGGTTCGACATCGTCCTTATTCCACGTAGCCCCTTTAAGCCCTTATCATCGATAGGATTACGTGCGACGCATAATGACTTTAAACGTCGCATGTCCTTAAGCGCTGTCAGATCGGAAATTTGGGTATTTTGCAAATTCAATTCTTCCAGTGCCGTCAGACTTGACAATCGAGTCAGCCCATCATTCTCGATATTTGTGTTGGCAATATCGAGTATTATGAGATGCCGACACGTCGCCAGTTTTTCCATCCCCTTGCCCGTGATCGAGGATCTTCGAAGTAGCAATTTTTTCAATGACTCGATCCGCCCGAGGTGGACAAACGCGGCATCGCCGACCGCGGTTCGATTCATATTCAGTGACTCCAAATTCAAAAATCGCACAAGACTCAATGCAAGCTTATCGCCGATCTGGTTGTCACTCACATCTAACTCTTTTAATTTTATGGAACTAGTCAGGCCCTCTAACACTTTATCGCTGATCTTCGTTGTGGCGAGCGACAACGAAAGTATTGCATTCGAACCGATAAGTTGACGCAACGTTTCATCGTTCACGGAAGTGCCGCTTAGGTCTAATCGCTTTAAGTGCTTCAAGCGGCACAGTGAGGGAAGTTCGTTTTCAGGCAGTTGGGATCGGCTGAGATCCAATGACTCTAACTTCTCTATTTCGGCAATCCCCGAGATTCCCGTGCTTAGGTTGTTTCCTCTCAGATCTAATCGTGAAAGCAAGGGCAGCGATTTAAGATCACCGAGTTTCGATCCGGTCACCGCGGTAAATGCAAGATTGACTTCTCGCAAAGCCTTATTTTTCGTCAAAAAAGCAAAAGCTCTGTCATTAACCTTCGTGTAGCTCAAATCGATACATTCCAGGCCACTCAGTGACTCGAGCAAACTCAGATCGTGATTGGATACGTCTGTTCCCGCAAGTATTACTTTTAAGATCCTGCCATTGCCTCCTTCACGAACGAAACCGCCGCCGAGCGCAGCGATGGCGTCAAGGGCATTATCCGTCGACCCGTCAAAGGTCCGGCAACTTGTCACGGCTGTAAAAGCCAACCATACAATGCAATTGTTCATTAACCCCTCCGGCAACCATTCAGCTATTCATTGAAAGTCTACGCATTGAACATCGTTCGGTTACTCATTGTAACCCTTCGGATGCGAATAGTTCTCTCGGTTTGTCTGCAACCACCTAAGAAGACCGGCGGAGTAAGGGTCCGGGGTATACCACCCCTTGACTTCAAGGAAAAAATTTCCGTTCGGAAGCGGCAAACCAAAATCCCCATCGTTAAGAGCCGCCAATCCTTGCTGTCGTCGTTGCGCATCATATTCTTTCTTCAACGTATTGATGAAGTAATAAGCACTTTGAGTTTTTTGTGTATTGTCCGCCGGAAAAATCTTGCCTTTGTCGATCAAAAGACTTTCCGTATTAAAGCCACCATAATATTCAATGAACGTCAGCGTTTTTGTAGTTAATGTCTCATTCGGGCCAACAAGTTTGCTGTATCTGCCTGCGGCTTGCTCGAGATTTGCTCGCTGAAAGACAGTATCCAGTGCCTCCCTTACCTCTTCTTGGGTTGGATACCCTTTTGTTTTGAAGCTGTCCAGCTTCTCGATTTCACGACCCAACGCCTCACCAACTCCGAAAGCCGCAAGGTTATCGGCTCTTTTTAGACCTCTAAAAGCTCCCATATTAACACTATGCGGATGATCGGGGTTGTATCTCCCCACTATCGCAGCGGTGTATGCTTGCGAAATCATTCGATCTCCTGTCCATCCTTTAAACGGATAAAGACTGGAAATCAGACCGAATTCAATATTGCCAAGTATGTTTTTCCGAAGTGGCACGCCTTCAATTACTACCGTGTTGACGCCTCTGCCTTTTTCAGGGCTTCTAAAATCAAGCCATTTGGGAGCCATTAAGAATGGTGCTTGCCGTTCGAGGTAAAAAGTGTCAGCAGTGAGCCGCGGCAGATTTTTGAGAAGTTTTGAACGAAGTTCGATTTGACCTGCGATATCTAGTGCAAACCAATCCGTTCCTTCTGGACCCGCTAAGTCAACGGTCTTGACCTTATCCACGCCATTTATCGCTTGGGACTGAAAGTCAGGCGCCTGAAGCCCGCTCGGATCGGCGCGATTCGTGGGAGCGTTGTTCACATACCGATACAGGTTTGAGTCGCCCGCTTTAAACCCCGTCGGGTCATTGCTGATCCAACGACCGACAGTCGCGTCATAGAAGCGAGCTCGGTTGAGTTGCATCGCGATTTCAACTTCGACCTCGCGCCCCGTCCAAGCATAGCGACCGAGTGAGGCGGCGTTGCTTTGCGTCATACCCCCGAAGGCGTCGTAGCGGATGGCGTCAATGACGGCACCACTGCTGTTGACAACATCGCGCATCGAGCCGAGGCTATCGGTCAGATACCACGCGGGCGTTCCACTGCCGCCAACGTAATCGATGCGACTAAAGAGGCCGTCGACCTTGTCGTCGCGGACATAATGCGTTTTCAAAGAGCCGTCGGGCGCGATGTCCGCCCAGACATCGTAGTTTTCAAGGCCGACGGGGCTTGATTTCGCCGGGTTCCAGCCGTCGAGCGCGAACTTGGTCGAGACGGGGCTGTCGGTTGTTCCGTCGCCATCGGCGTCAACCGATTTACCGATTCGGTTGCCCCACACATCGTACGTGTACTGTACCCGCAAATCGATATCCGTTCCATTCGACTTTCTGTCAACCTCAACCAAATTGTTGAGATGGTCGTAACCGTATGTCCACTTCTCAGCACCGCTGACGGCCTCCTTCTCAATTCGGTTCCCTTCGGCATCGTACTTGTAGCTCCAAGTGCCGTCACTGAGGAGGGCGTTCGCGGAACCGGTGGTGTAACCCATTGCGTCGGTGCGGTTTCCGTTCGGGTCATATGCGTAGCCGGTGCTGCCGTCTTGGGTTAGTTGCCCTTGGTCGTCGTAATCGTAAAGCGTGGTTACCGGATCGATATCGAGTTCGGGTTGATACTCGGTTTTCGAGGTAAGCTGCCCGGCAAGGTCGTACACGTAATCGAATTCTGAGAGCGTGACGTCAGAATCGTTCTTGCTGATGATCGACGTCGTTTGACCGGTCCAGGGATCGTAGGCGTAAT
>JAIOQJ010000772.1 GCA_021413475.1 Planctomycetota bacterium
TGGCAAAACCACAGCAGGCTGATCGCTCCTCAGGCGGCCCAATGGGCTTGTGATCTGGCCGCTGTCGAGATCCAAAAGGTTCGCAAAGTCCATGAACAACTCGTGAACCTGGCTCCGCCTGTGCCCAGGGCGGATGAGTATCTGAAGCAGGCCGAGGAACGCCTGAGCCTTGCAAAAAGCCACGAGCAAAGCCGCGACTACCCGGCCGCCCACCAGGAAGCCCTACGGGCCTTGCGGCCCTTGCGAATCTTGATGCGATTCCACTGGGAACAAGCCGTGCGGACACTCGACATGCCGACCGCCAGTCCCTATGCCGTGTCCTTTTTCACCCTTCCAAGCCACTGGGAACTCCACAAGGAGCTTCGCGGAACCTCGGCCGGTGCCAACTCGCTAAAAGATGGCGATTTTGAAGCGGTTGCCAAGCGGCCCGAGTTTTCGACGGTGTCGCTTTCCGAGAAGAAAGAAAAGAAATCGAGCGGAGTTCCGATCACGACTTTGCCAGGCTGGACGCTCCAACAGCAGACCATCGACGCGGTGGAACTGGAAGCGAAGTTGGTGCCGAGTTCGATCGCTTTCGTCGAGAAGCCGAAGAAGCCCGAACGCAAGAAGGCTCGCTATGATCCGAGTAATGGGGATATCCAAGATGCCCCCGAACCGCCAGAGCCGACGCTTGGAGATAGTGTTCTGAAGCTCGAAATCAGGCCCAAGATTGTGACCAATCCAAAGGACGGCAAACCGCAACCGGCACCTGCCGCTTTGGAGAGGACATATCTCGCGGTGAATACGCCGGCCGTGCGGCTACCCCCCGGAACCTGGGTTCGCGTCAGTGGCTTGGTTCGGGTACCCGCGGCGATTCAGGCGTCAGCCGATGGATTGCTTGTATTTGACAGCGTTTGCGGCGAGGGAATGGGTGTTCGCCTAACCGATGCAAAGGCCTGGCACAAAATCCATTTGTACCGCAAAGTACCACCTTCCGGGACAATCTGGGTCACGGCCGCCTTGACCGGAATTGGCACGGTTTACATCGATGATTTGAAAATCGAACCGCTGGTGAAGTGACCAAGTAGACCGGTTGCTCCGCAACCGGAACAGGAAGCCAAAGCAGATCGATTACTCTAAAACGGGGTGTTCAAGAATTCCGGTTGCAGAGCAACCGGTCTACATGGTCTTCCGTATGCTCAAGCAGATCGATTGCTCCGCAACGGCGTGTTCAAGAATTCCGGTTGCGGAGCAACCGGTCTACCTTCGGACAGTAGGATAATTTCACTTCTTCAACCACTCCTGAAATAACGCGCGAACATCGTCTGGAGAGTACTTTACGGGGCTGTCGAAATGGACCACTCCGCGAGGCAATTGCAGTGCCTCGTAAAGCTTCGAAAGTCTTTCCTCGGCTTCGGGATTCGGTTGTCCCACGAGGTGTTGCCGTGCGTTTTCAATCGCCACCATCGCCCGATACAAATCTGCCGCTTGATCCCAGGTGAGATGTTTCCAGGCCAGAGTGTCGCGTTCGAATAGCGAGCGCATTCTGACGGCGTTTGATGATGATTCCACCAGAGATTCGCGCCAATTCTTCCAGGCTTTGATGGCTTCCTCGGTTTTAGCGAGTAAATGAGGACTCTTAACGCTCAACGACTTCGCCAAGGCGGTTTCCACTTGATTGGTTTCGTCGATCGCCTTCTTGAGCAGTTCATCTGTTCCGGGGTTCGTCATCGCGATTGGGCGATTGCGGACGGGCGTGCCGAACGATTGTGCAGGCATCGTGGGGCCACGCCAACCTTTCGGTTTGAGGTCGTGGTGGCAAGCGTAGCAGTTGAACTCGGCAAGTTCGGGCCACGGGCGTGATTGGTCGCTCGATCGAGCTTTCAGCAATTCCAGATGCGCTTCCATCACCACGGCCTGACCAACACGCCAAGCGTCTGCCTCAAAACCCTTTAGCCGTTCGGCCCCTGTGGTGCGATCTTTCTCGCGCCAGTGGGGAGGCATCTTTCGCAGGAAAGTCGCATACTCAAAATTCATTCGAGGATGGCCGGCCGCGATGAGATCGTGGTTGACGTCGCGCATCGGAACGCCATCCTTGGCCGGCGCTCCGACGTGGCAGCCCGCACAGGTCTCGGCACGAACTCCGAGGTCGTAAAGTTTCGTCATTCCATGCGCGGTATACTCCGCTTCGCGATTCGTCGCGGCAGTCCAGGAAGTGTGCGGAGCACGCCATGCCTGGGCATCCCCATGACAGGCCTCGCAACTGACCCCTTCACGATGAAGTTCAAGAGCAACATGCGTTCTCTCTGACGCAATCGTCGGATTCACGTGGCACGCCAGGCAACGCGTGTCTTGCGTGGCCGGAATGTTGCTGCCCAAGAGTTTCATTATTTGTTTCGATCGATCGTTCTCTAGCGTCTCGAACGCATGAGCATGCCGATCATGGTTGGTCCATTGCAGGTAACTTGTTTTCCAGGAATCCTTGGGCCGAAGATCGCCGAGACCGAGAATGCTAGAGGATGGAAGTTTCTCCTGGAAATTACCGTGGCATGCCGTCGCGGCGCAACTGGCAACTCCTAGCGCCTTGCATGGTGCGCTGACGGCGGAGACTGGCGACGAAGCTTTCGCGGCCGAACTTTCGATCGTGCGGAGTCGCTGCGATGGGAGAATCCACCAGGCGACAAGGGCAGTGGCAGCGACAAGTCCGAGAGAAATCTTCAACGTTGTCATGGACCGATCCGTGTAAAAACCGAAGGTGCTAAGGAAAGATTATGTCCGGATTGGCCGCGATTCGCAAGCGGCTCTTTGCGAACTTGTTGAAAGAGTCGTCGTAAAACTTGATGAACTTGCGTCCGGCGTTGGGGCTGGTATGCTGAGGAACGATGAGCAAGAAAAAGAAAACGCGGGTCGAAATGCGGAAGAACCTGTCCAAGCCGCCGCGTCCGCGGCAGTGGACGCGGGGCTTTCAGGAACATGGCTTTCAGGAAGAGGCGACCACGAACTCGGAACGCGTCCGTGCCAAGGGGGATTTGTCGCGGCACCGGACAATCATCCAGGGTGTGGCATCAGACAGTGCGGATGGCGAAATGCCGGCAGTTGACTCGGAGTGTCGGCGCGGCCGGGTCATCAAAGTGTTTGGCCTGCAAACCGTCGTCGAAGCGGAGGATGGTTCGACTTTTCGTTGCACAGTCCGGAAATTACTCAAGAGTCTGGTCACGGATGAACGCAGTATTGTCACGACCGGTGACTTGGTCTGGTTCCGACCTGACGGCAATGGCGAGGGGATGATCGAAGGGGTCGAGCCGCGGCACGGCGTCCTCACGCGGGCCTCGCGCC
>JAIOQJ010000773.1 GCA_021413475.1 Planctomycetota bacterium
CGTGCCGCGTTCCACGAGATTCTGGAAGCCGGCATTGCCCCAGGTCCGCTCGTCGTGCCCCCAGGCCGTGTAGAAGACGCGGCCCTTGCCCTGCGCTCGCACCCACGTCCACGGTTCCTTTCTGTCTCCTTCGGCCCGAAATTCGAGAACCGTGCGATCTTTTTCGTTGTGCTTGAAGTGAACGTAGGTCTCGTCCCAACTTTCGAAGCCTTTGAATCCCTTCATGATCGGATGCTCGGCCTCGGCGATGATGGTCCGGAACGTGCCGGTGTTGTGCCGTTGAAACTGAGCGCCGACCATGTCGATGTACTTCTTCGAATCGGTGAAACACGCCGACGCACAATGCAGCGGAATCAACCCCTTGCCCGATTCGACAAACTCGATCAGCGCCGCTTCGTTCTCGGGTGCCCACTTGGTATGATTGGCGTAAATCATCAAGCCTTCGTAGGCGTTGAGCGTCTTGGCATTCAGCGCATCGACCTTGTCCGTGTAGACCAGATCGATGCCGCGTTTGGCGAGCACCGGTTGAATCTGGCGAAAACGCTCGGCCGGCTTGTGGTGCCCGGCATCGCCGAGGAAGAGGATCTTGATGGGTTTATCGTCGGCGCGGAGAGGGCCGATGGCGAAAGATAGAAGTATGAGAGAGAGGACTTGTTTCATCGATTGTTACCATATAGAGAGATTATTTTGTCGGTGCCGGGCCTCGCGCGAGTCTCCGGAAACCCTCCGACTCACGGCTAAACTTGGGCTCATGGGACGGTATTCACACACTCTCCGGCCGCGGCCGATTCGCCCAGTGCGCCACCGGCGTGCCGCTGACGACGACGCCTTTCTGCCCCCAGTCCATGCCTGCGATGACATCGGACGGCGTATAACGCAGCGTCAGCCCGCAGCGACGCCGTGTGGACATGTTCGCCTCGGAGCCGTGCAGGGTCAGGTCGGAGTGGATGGAAATCTCGCCGGCCTTGAGTTCATCGTAAACGGGCTCGCCGATTCCTTCGGCGTCTTGCACTTCTTGATTGAGGACGTTCGAGCCGGAGTTCTCGGTCATCGTGTATGTTAGATGCCCGTGATGATGCGAGCCGGGGATGAATTTCATGCAAGCGTTCTCGCGATCGGCATCGTCGATCGCCAGCCAGACGGTCACCGCCTTCGAAGGTGTCAACGGCCAATAGCTCGAATCCTGATGCCAGGAAACCACCTTGCCGTCGCCCGGCATCTTGCAAAAGAAGTGCGATCCCCAGCCAATGACGTTCTCGCCAAGCAAATCGCGCACAATGGCGACGATCCGCGGTTCGGTGAGCAGATCCCACACTCTTCCGTATCGAGCATGAGCGGTACTGATCGAGTAACTATCGCCCCCGGCGGCCAGCACCTTGGCGAGCAGATCGTCGAAAAACGCACGAATGGCATTGGCCTCGGTCTTCGAGAAGATGCGGATGCCTTTCAAATAACCGTCGCGGTTGAATTGCTCGATCTGATTGGGTGTGAGCGTTTTCGGAGATGGATTAACCGTGGGATGAAACCGCAAATCGCGCGGCATCTGCGCGAGGTCGTCTTGTCCAGGGAGCGGGTTGAATGTGGTGGGTGGGGTCATCGTGTTCAGTCTCCGCTAGGCGAGCCGGCTCCCGTCAGGGGCCGGAGTTCCATGTAATGTCAAACGCTCCAGGTGCTTACGCAACCTGGCTCACCACGACCTCACTTACCCCATAATCTTCTCAATCGGCTCCGCCCCTTCCACGCCCACCAGCTTCTGGTCCAACCCACCGTAAAAATAGCTCAGTCCATTGGGATCGAAGCCCATCTGGTGCAGAACCGTGGCGTGGATGTTCTTGACATGGCAGCGGTCGGTGACGGCGTTGTTGCCGAGTTCGTCGGTCTCGCCGTGGCTGATGCCGCCTTTGATGCCGCCGCCGGACATCCACATGGTGAAGCCGTAGGCATTGTGGTCACGGCCGGTGCCTTGGGGGTACTCCGCCGTTGGTTGGCGGCCGAACTCGCCGCCCCAGACGACGATCGTTTCATCCAGCAAGCCGCGAGCCTTCAGATCTTTCAGGAGGCCGGCAATCGGCTTATCGGTGTTCCCGGCGTGCTTGGAGTGATTCTTTACCATGTCGCCGTGGGCGTCCCAGTTGTCGTCGTTGTGGGCACCGCCGGAATAAATTTGAATGAACCGCACACCCCGTTCAACAAGCCGGCGAGCCAGCAGGCACTTCTTGCCGAAGTCGGCCGTGCGCGGCTGATCGATGCCGTAGAGAGCGTGCGTTTCCTTGGTTTCCCGCGTGAAATCGACCGCTTCCGGGGCGTGCTGCTGCATGTTGTACGCCAGTTCGTAACTGGCAATGCGAGCGGTCAGTTCGCTATTGTCCGCGCGGCTGGCGAGGTGTTCCTGGTTCTTTTCGCGAAGCCGATCGAGCAAATCACGCTGGGCCTCACGAGTCATACCGGGAGGCATTTCCAGATTGAAGATCGGCGTGCCGTCGGCCCGGATGACGGTCCCCTGATAGGCGGCCGGCATGTAGCCGCTCGACCAGTTCTTCGGTCCGCTAATTGGCCCACCGGTTTTGTCGAGCATCACCACATAGCCCGGTAAATTTTCATTGACGCTGCCCAGGCCGTAGGTCACCCACGAACCGAGTGACGGGCTTCCACTCAGAATGCGTCCCGAGTTCATCATCAGCATGGCCGACCCGTGGATCGGCGACTCGGCATACATCGAATGAATGAAGGCGATGTCGTCGACGCACGAGCCCAGATTTGGGAAAAGGTCGGAGACGCGCTTGCCGCACTGGCCGTATTGCTTGAACTCCCATTTCGGCCCGACGACGCGCCCGACGCTCTTGCGCCCTCCCCGCCCGAATGTGCTGATGGGAATCGTCTTGCCGTCGAGCGGGTAGAGCTTCGGCTTGTACTCGAAGGTTTCGATATGGCTCGGCCCACCGTACATGAACAAAAAGATGCACGCCTTCGCTTTCGGGGCGAAATGCGGCTTCTTAGGAGCCATTGGGTTCACAAACGAAGTCGCCGCAGCGGCCTTGTTCGTGAAGAAGCCGTCACTCTCTAATAGAGAGGACAGTCCCAGAGCGCCGAAGCCGCAACCGGTTTCCCAGAGGAACTCGCGGCGAGTACGGCGGCAGAATTGTTTGTCGTTCGACATGCCTATCTCCAGGTAATCTCGTTCCCACTCAGAGTAAGGAAACGAGTAATAGTTCTATCGCTCTAGGTCGGGCTTCCACCTTCTCGGAAAACTACGATAAGCGGCAGCATACGTTTCTTCCAACGGCACATTCACGTAATGGCCTTCATCCAGGAACAAAGGCATCGGTGGCATCGAATCGCCGACCGCGACTGCTTCCACGTAAGCGGTACCAATCGGCATCGCGACGTAAGAAACCAGCGTGAGTGGCTTTCCAGGCGGGGCTTCGTACGAGTGGTCTCCCATCTGGCCCGAAATCGCGCCATGAATCCCTTGCGGATCGCGGGCTGTTGGAGGATGCAAATCGATGACCAGCAGATGAATACCCAGCCGGATCGTCTCGGCCGACTTCACCATGAATCGCTGTATCTCATCTTCGCTGGACTTATTGCCGTGCGAGACGATCTCGATGATTGCCACGACGCGGTCATCGGTCACATGCCGAATCACAAGCTGCTTGTCCGCGGGATTCTGGTAGTCGCGCGGCAGCGTCAATTTTCTGCCGACCTTGGGGGGCATCGTGGCAACCGCAATCGATTCGCCAGCTTCTGGTAGTTCCCCGATGAATCCGTTCATTGAAGGGGAATGAAGAGTCAGGATGTCGGTCATGATGTCACCGGCAGCTTGTTCGATGAGCGCGTAGTACTCCTTGGGGAGCAATCCCTCGTTTAGCCTTTCGCTAAAACTGACGTACCACGAACTGTAAAAGTCGCGGAACAAGGCCGCCTCCAGCCGGCTCCAATTGTGTATCGGCATTCACACACCTCCGTCGCTTCGCGGACGCTCAATCCAAATACACAAACTCATTCCCATTCATCATCACCAAACAATACCGCCTGAGTGCCTCGGCCTCGCTCAGCTTGTGCTTGTCGCGCATCTGTTGAATGAACGCGACGTCTTTCTTCACATCCGCGTTGCCGGCGGTGCGGGCGGTGGTCAACTTAATTGCCAGGCGCACCTGGGCAGCGATTTCGCTGGGGGCTTCTTTCTGAAGCCGGGCCGCCATCGCGGTTGCCTGATCGTTGCTGAACTCGCCATTCAGCATGCCGAGGGCCTGGGTGGGGACCGTCGTCGTGTACCGCACTGGGCAACTGGAATCGGTGTCGGCCTGGTCGAATTGGGTCAGGATCGGCACCAGCAACGAACGCTTCAGGTGGACGTAAACGCTGCGGCGGGCAGATTCCTCGGGGTTCGACGTGGGCCAACCCTGGCCGGGGACCGATTGGCCCGCGAGAACTTCCTTGGGGATTGGCGGGTAGATGCTTGGCCCGAACATTTTGGAGTTGAGCTTGCCGCTCACCGCCAGGAACGAATCACGGACCTCTTCGGCCGACAGCCGGCGCATGTTGAACCGCCAGAACAGCGTGTTGCCGGGATCAACGCTCAGGCCTTTCTCGTTGGCGGTCGATGCCATCTGATAGGCGTTCGAGCGCAGAATCAGTTTGTGCATCCGCTTGAACGACCAGGCTTCGCCGGGTTTCGCTTCGGAACTCGCCATGAATTCCGACGCCAACCAGTCGAGCAATTCCGGATGTGTCGGCTTCTCGCCGAACTTGCCGAAATCGCTGGGGGTCGGCACGATCGCTCGGCCAAAATGATGTTGCCAGATGCGATTGACCATGACGCGGGCGGTCAGCGGATTTTCTTTCGAGGCGATCCAGTTGGCGAGCACTAATCGCCGGCCGCTCGATTTCGCGTCCTTCGCCGGCTCGGCGAACTTGGGTTCGGGAACGGAAAGCACCGTCGGGAATCCCGGCTTCACCACAGCCCCCTCCGAATTGGGATTTCCGCGGAGCAAAACGTTTGTGTTGGGCGGCTGCCTCATGCAATTGTTTACCGACAAGGCCATTACTTGACCCGGCGGCGGCTCACGCTTGAGGTCGTCGACCTGTTTGCGGAGCTTTCCGTATTCGATTTGCTTTGGCGGGTCCAGAAAGCCGGGCACTTTTTTCAACACGGCCGGCCGGCCCGCGCCTTCGGACGCTCGCTGATCGACCCCGGGCATTTTCTTGATCGCTTCCTCTTCAAGGGCCACGATCCGTTTGCTCAGGTCGCTGATCTCGATCTCGACTTTCCGCAATTTCTCTTCGTAAGCTTTCCGTTCGTTGGCGGGCGTGATGTCGGAAAACGTGGACTGCGAACGGGGATCTCGATTGTTGTTGTAACGCGGCACGTCCTGGAAAAAGGCGAGCATGCGGTAGTAGTCGGCATGGGGAATGGGATCGATCTTGTGATCGTGGCAACGGGCGCAATTCATCGTCATGCCGAGGAACACTTGCGAAGTCGTCGCCACCCAGTCATCGAGTTCGTCGTAGCGTGCCAGTTTCGGATCGGCCGGCTCGTCGTCCCAGAGGCCAAGTCGGTAGAAACCGGTGGCGATTACGCAATCCGGGTCCTCGCGATCGATCTCGTCGCCGGCCAGTTGTTCCCTGATTAAGCGATCGAACGGCTTGTCGGCATTGAAACTACGGATGACGTAATCGCGGAAGCGCCAGACGTACGGCTTCGCGCCGTCGCGCTCGTAGCCGTTCGTCTCGGCATAGTGAACGAGATCGAGCCAGTGCCGGCCCCACTTCTCGCCGTATTGGGGCGAAGCGAGCAGGCGATCTATCAAGGCATCGTAAGCGGCCGATTGCGAGGCCGATGACTCCTTCAAAAACAACTCCACCTCGGCCGACGTCGGCGGCAAACCGGTGAGGTCGTAGGTTACGCGCCGCATCAGCGCAATCAAATCCGCGGGCTTCGTCGGCGTAAGTCCTTTCGCTTCCAGCTTCGAGAGAATGAACGCGTCTATCGGATTTTTCACCCAGGCCTTGTCCTTGACTTCGGGCAGTGGTGGCCGTTTGAGCGGCACGTAGGCCCAATATTTCTTGGCCTCCTCGGTGACCACTCCACCGCGCGGTTTCGGCTCGATGGGATCGGCGGCAAAGGCGGGCGCGGTGGAACCGATGAAGAGGCAAAGGACGAATGCTATTTTTGGTCGGAACAAAACACTCATGGAGGGATGTCCTCTTTGGATCACGTAGCGGCGGGATGATGTACTCGATCTCCGAATCATCTTACCAAACAATGGCTTTTCACGCACGATTTTGCCAGAATGACACTCCAAATTCAATCAGGAGTCCGCTCATGGCTTCCCTGCCGCTCGCGAAACCCGCGGATATCGGCTTCGACCCGGCCCAACTGCAACGGGCTTTCGATCTCTTACGCGGCTGGGCGGAAACCGGCAAATTGCCGGGTGCGGGGCTCTGCGTCGGCCGCAAGGGGAAAATGCTCGAACCCCTGCTTGTGGGCCATCAACGACCCGGCAAAGACGCGCCGGCGATTCGCAAGGATGCCCTGTTCCTAATCGCCTCGATCACCAAGCCGGTGGCGGTCGGAGCGGTGATGATGCTGGTCGAACGCGGCCTGCTGTCTCTCGAAGATCCGGTGAAGCGTTATCTGCCGAAGTTCGCGGGCGATGGCCGCGACGAGATTCTCGTTCGCCATCTGATGACACATACCAGCGGTCTGCCCGATATGGTCAAGTCGAACACCGAGCTCCGTAAGGGGCACAAGCCGTTCGCGGACTTTATCGAAGCGATCTATCAGGAACCGTTGCTGTTCCCCGTCGGAACCAAGGTGAGCTATCAGAGCATGGGCACAGCCCTGCTCGGGGAAATCGTCCATCAGATCGCGGGGAGTTCGCTGCCGGCATTCCTGCGCAAGGAAGTCTTCGAACCGCTCAAAATGATGGACACGTCGCTCGGCTGGGAGGCGGCAAAGAAGGATCGCATCGCGGCCATTCAGGTCCCGGCTGAGATGGAAGGCGTCGATTGGAACTGGAACAGCCCTTACTGGCTAGGCTTCGGAGCTCCGTGGGGCGGCATGGTTACCTCGCCAGCCGATTTCGCCCGTTACTGCCAAATGATGCTCAACGGCGGCACACTCGATGGCGTACGCATTTTCGGTCCCGCAACGGTGCGGGCCATGACGATGAATCAACTCGCGGTGATGATGAAAGTTCCGGAAGAAGATCGCCGTTGCAAGCCGTGGGGGCTTGGTTGGCGGCTAAACTGGCCTGGCCATTCCGCCAATTTCGGCGATCTGCTCGGCCCGCGCGCCTACGGCCACTGGGGCGCAACCGGCACCGTCTGCTGGATCGACCCCGATGCCGAGGCGTTTTGCATTCTCTTCACCACGCAACCACAGGAACCCGAAGGAAAATTCCTATCGAGATTGTGCAACGCGGTCGCGGCGGCGCTGGTGTAAACGAAACAGGCGAGCAGGCTCCCGTGAAGGGCCGGAGGAACTTTGATCCTCTGACTCCTCACGAGAGCCGGCTCGCCCACCCTCAATATCTTATTTTCCGTACACCTGGGGAGCGTAATTCCCCGAGCAGAGCAGAACCTTGATCTTCGGCGGATTCTTTCCCTTGTTGTGTTTGGCACATTCATTCAAGGCGTCGATTTTCGCATCTCGGGTGCTGGCACCTTGGCCGAACGCGTAACCCACTCCGTAATCATTATCGTCGCTGACGGCCAACACCAGCCAGCCGGCTTTTACCCATCCGACGACCTTGGCATCGGCCTCAATGCAATTCGCCAGGGCCACCCGTTCGGCCTGGGCCCGGCTTCGCCAGTTCCACGCGTAGCCATATTTGCCGGTTTTCGGCGAGTACGCCACCGCGGCGTAGGTGTCGAAATCGATCTCGACATCGGCCTTCGCCGGTGCGGCCATCGAATTCAGGCCAATCAACGAGAGTAGAGCAAGCACGAGGGAGTAACGGATAGTCGTCATAATGGATGCCTTTCAGAGTTCGAGTCAAGTTCTGGTTGGTTTGATTCTCTGAAAGACTTAGCGGCCGGAGAGTGTGGAAAGGGGGTCGAGAAAATCAAAAATAATTGGCGAGCCGGCTCGCGTGAGCGGCCGGAGGTTAAACCTCCAGACGCTTACGCGACCTGGCTCGCCATGCCTTTTCGCAGCCGGGCTCGTCAGCCAATCACTCCTTCCACTTCGCCACCCCGCCATTCCGCAACGCCAAATTGGCCAGATGCGCCGCTCCGGCGCTGCTCACGCCCGCTTCCGCGGGGGCGACCGGCTTTTTGTTATCGCGCATGCTGTTGACCCAGTCGGTCAGGTGCAGGAGTTCGCCGTCGGGTTTGTCGTAGAAATCGAGACCGCGGACGCCGGTGCCGAGGATCATCTCCTCGGACGCGCCCTTCTTGCCGCGATCGGGAGTGATCACAAATCCACCGCGATCAGCTAGGAGAGTCGCTTCGGTCCCCATGAATTCGATCATGGATCCGCTACGGGCGTTGGCGAAGGTTCCTTCGAAGTGCATCTGGATATTGCCGGGATAAGCCAGGATCGTTTGAACGGTGTCGGGCGTTTCCCAGACGTCCTTACTGTTGACGTGCTCGCCGAGACTGACGGCCTGGAGCGGGTGATCGACATCGAGAACCCAGTGGGCGACGTCGATCCAG
>JAIOQJ010000731.1 GCA_021413475.1 Planctomycetota bacterium
TGCCGATGCTACTCGACCTGCTCCGCGAACGAGCGCCGGTGGGACGCACGCTCGATTTCGGTTCGGGCGATGGCTGGTTCGCGACCCAGTTGAAGGCATCGGGACTAATTGGCGAACTCGTCGCCGTCGATGTTCAGCCGCGGCCGAACTCTTTCATTCAGCCGATTAGCTATGATGGCAAGCGTTTGCCCTTCGACGATCGGTCGTTCGACCTCGTCTACAGCGTCGATGTCCTGCACCACTGCCCCGATCCTGCCGCTAGCCTGCGGGATCTCGTCCGTTGTTCCAATCGTTATCTGTTGTTGAAAGACCACACCTGGCGCACCAGAATCGGCAAATGGACGCTGGCGGTTCTCGATGAGCTGGGGAACCGAAAATTCGGCATCCCCTGCTTGTATCAGTACCAACGGCGATGGGATTGGTTCCCGGTCATCGAAAGCGAAGGCTTCCGTTTAGTGAAGCAGATTCACCCCGCGATTTGCCACAAGCGATTGATGGGATTGATGACGAACGCTCTTCAATTCGCGGCACTGTGGGAGCGGGTGTAATGGGCGAACCGGCAGCGTGTGCGACCGGAAGATCTACGACTTCCTCCGGTCGCTCACGCTCCCGGCTCGCCCATTATCGCAAGAAATCTCAGCCGAGTTAGTTCTCCGCGACCGTTTTCAGTTGCGGCAAGAGACTCGCGTCAGCGTAGGTTTCGGGTTCCGCTTCGAATTTCTTCTTGGCGGATTCGTTGAAGACATAGACTTTCACGCCCTTGTACATCACGAATGGATCATTCTCGGAAACAACTCGATCTTTGTAGACGGGGCAAAAGGTCTGTTCCAGTTTTCGCTTCGGCAACTCGATGCTGGCCAGTTGCGGGAGGATTTTTTTGTTGAGATAGGCTTCGGGATCCGCGTTCCATTTTTTCACACAGGCACCGCAGCAGATCGAGATTTTCTGCCCCTTGTATTCCACGACCTTGCTATCGTTGCCGATCGGTACGCTCACCATGATCGGGCAGAATTCTTGTTGGCCCGGCCCCACGGTTGGCTTCAGCGCGATCGGCTCACGTGCCGGGACGACGGCTTCGACCACGCTCACGTTGCCTTGCTTCGAAGCTCCACCCAGAACCAGCATTTGTGCCCCGCCGATTGGGACCACGCGATGGACGAATCGAGCTTGCATGAGCGCGCCGACTTCTTCCCATTTCTTTTCATCGGCGGATAGTCGGTAGAACTTGCCGTCGGCCGGGCTGACGAAGAGTTTGTTGTCAGCCACACACGACGCGGGAGTGAAGCCATTCATCATGCCGCCGGGGAGGGCGATCAATTTGCTCCATTTTTTGGTCGCGGGATCGTAGACGTCGCCTGATTTGTCGGTCTCCGCATCGGCGGTCAGACCGCCAATAACGTAAACCTTTCCATTGAACGCCGCGGTCGTCAGCGCTCGGCGCTGGAACGGTTGCGGGATCGATTCCCATGCCAACGGCTGTTTGGCGAGATCGAGTAGCAAGGCGTTCTTGTGCCATTCGGTCTTCTGGCCCGCACCGTTCATATTCCAGCCGCCCATCACGTAAAGCTTGTCGCCGATGACAACGGCATCGTGCGACGAACGAGCTTCGGTCAAATCAGGGAGCTTTTCCCACTTTTTGATTTTGGGATCGTAGCGCTCGGCGCTTGCCAACGAATGATTGTCGGCTTTTTCGCCGGGCTTGTTGCGCGGCTGCATTCCGCCAATCCGATAGATCAGCCCCTTGTGTTCAACCACCGCCAAGCCTTGCAGGCCTGGGCCGGCAGTGAGTTCTTCCCACGCTTTCGGGTCGTCGAGCTTCAAGCGAAGGAACTTTCCGCTGACGCTCTCAGTCGAGTATTGGTGAGTCTTGGCGCTATGGCCGCCGTAAAGGTAAACGTAGCCGTCGGAAGTTGCCGCACCGAAGCTGGAAACAGCGACCGGCAGAGGTGCGTACGCTTTGATTTTCTCGTCCGCATACGATGTTGCGTTGCCGCAGCACGAGGCGGCGAGTGCCAAGATTCCAAACAAGAAGCGGTTCATTTTGATTCCTTACATTGGTGAAACGAACATTCGGAACGGGTTGCAGGAAAACGGAACGCTCCGTTCTCACGGACTGGCAAGGTCCCTCTTTCGGCCGGGTTCGAACTCGGCGTGGTAGAACACATCCCACTCCTTTTGGTTTTGCATTTTCGGTTCGCCGATTTTGAGGCGTTCGAGGACTTCGGGCTCGTATTTCTGGGGAGAAGGCATTGTTCGCCATTCCGCCAGGGAAATCGGAGTGTCTTCGGGTTTGGCCGACAGGGACGCGGGCGACTTCTTACGGCATCCTTCGATCGCGAAAAGCAATGTCAGGAGCGAGAGTATCTTTAGCACCTTCATTGATAACTTCCTTAATCAAGGGGCGCCGGTTCACTTGTCGAGAGAAACGACTTCGCCGCCTGCACGTGTTGACAGGCCTTTGTAGACCTGGGGATCGATCGAATTCCGCACGAAATGAACGGATCCGTCAACCATGGCGAAGTGCGCGCCGGAATCATGTTCGCTGCGATAGGCACCGTACACGGTGGCGGTGTTGTCGTGTTTGTTGAATGGATTGGATGTCGAACCCCAGTTATAGCCCATGTACCCATAGGCCCAAACACCCCCGGGAGTCGTGCTGATTACTCCTCGACCTTTGAAATCCGTTTCACCCGCCAGAAAGGTGTTGGACGTACCATCGCCGGATGAAACCTGGGCCATTTTCACCGGCTGATTATTCCAAGTCGGCGAACGAGTAGGATCTTTGATTGGGATGATGGCACCATCGAAAACCGTATCGCCCGCCCCGTAATGGTAGAGGGTGACATCGATCGAACCCGTACTGAAGATGTAACTGCAATAGCCCCGCTCCTCCGTAGCATTTCCCACTGGGCCATTTGGTGGTGTCATGGACGGGCAAACGAAAGTGGGGATCAATTTCTTCTGTAGGCTCGCATTGGAATAGCCCAGCGTCGTTTCGGTGCTGGAATCGTTTCGGGGCCTATTATGGTCCCAGCGGCGAGCGACCGCATCCTGCTCCAGATAAGGCAGAATCAAGATTAGTCCGCTGGCGTAGCTCGCGACGGTTTCACCAGGGGCGTAGTCGAGAACGGCGTAGGGGAGCTCATAGTTTGCCGCTTCATACAGATGGGTCGCCAGGGCGAGCTGCTTTAGATTGTTCGAACATTTCGTGCGAGCGGCGGCGGCCCGGACCTTCTGGACGGCTGGTAGTAGCATGCCGATCAGAATGGCGATGATCGCAATCACCACCAGCAATTCGATGAGCGTAAAGGCGTAACGATACTTTCCGCGCATGATGCGAAGCTCCCATGTAAAAGAAACATGAAGGAAGCCGCATTGCGAACGGAAGTAGGGACGTCCCTACAGCGGAAGCTGAGCTGGCTCGTCAGAAACCGGCAAAACGTTGCCAAGTTCGGAAGGAAAAACGCGTTTGAGATCGATAACGAAAACTGCTGGCTTCTCTAAATGATTTAGAGACTCAATCTCAATTACATTGACAATCTACTACTGACGAAATAGACTGTCAACAGTCCTGATTGATATTCCTGCAATTTGAGCTAGTTTTATGAGGATTTCGACATTGAGATGATGCTGCTCGTTCTAAAGAGATGAGACCAAATATCATTAGTAATCTGATTTTCGGGGTGCTGCGATGACCGAAGATGAACCGTTTGAGGCTGAAAATGACTCACTGGACGAGGCGAACCCACCGCGAATTGTTGATGCGGGCAAGTTATTCGGTGATTCACGAGAGATTTGGATCGAACTCGACGGAGTACGTTATCGGCTGCGCATCACCCGACGAAACAAGCTGATTCTTCAAAAATGACGGGAACAAATTGACAGGCAGTTTGGCATCTCACTAACAAGGCAGTCAACACTAAGGCCGGAACACGAATCAGCATTCAGCGGATTTATGACGAACACTACGACAGCGGCGGCCACTCCTTTTCCAGGCCTTCCTTCTCGATTTTTTTCACTTCCTCGACGTCCAGCCCAAATGCCTTGGCGGCATTTGTCCGCGATTCGCGCACAGGAACCTTGCTGTCCTGAGCCTTCACCAGTGCCAGGAAAATTTCTTGGCGTCGCTCGATGGTAAGATTTGATTCCATAGGTATGGGCAGTCGCTTTCTTGTTCAAGGTTGGAACTGCTAATGGAAATGCTATGCCCAGCGGACTCAAAGGGCTGGTTAATTCCGTGTTAGGAACGAATTTTGCAGGAAAAACCACGCGAGACCGTCTCACGCACCATCGTCCAAAGAACAGTCCTTATTCGGAAAGTTCGGCACAGAACGAAATGAGAAACCCCTGAAAACCATCAGCTTAGGTAAGCCGTTGATCATCAGGGGTTCACAAATTGCGGCGACAGGATTTGAACCTGTGACCTCCAGGTTATGAGCCTGGCGAGCTAACCGGGCTGCTCCACGCCGCGTCCAGTAGGTCGAGCCGATGATAGACTTCAACGACTCTATCTTAACCTTATCGGTATCGTACCCGCGTGTCATCCTCATTTTTTTGAATTGTTTCGTTGATGATCTGCCGATGTATTATGGGAGTGCCGATTGAGCGGAAGGTTCGCATCGTGCTTGATTTTTCTTTAAATTCCGTTTATGGGTCGCCTGTTCGTCAGACAGTCTCGTCGGGACCGGAGAATAGCATGGAAATGGCACCGCAAACTACGCGAAACACCCAAAGTCCGGAACGTACTTGGGCTCCGCGAATGTGGATCGGCTCCGATTTCTTCGGCTGGCTGCGTATCATGACTCGCGGACACTTCCGCTTCAACTTGCCACATGTTCACATTGGAGTCTGCACCTCAGTGCTCAGTTTTGGCCATTCCGTGCTCAAGTGCGCTCAAAACGCACTTTATCGCCGACAAATCGAACGAACCAAAATCGAAAAGGCCCCTATTTTCATCGTTGGTCACTGGCGAACCGGAACTACCCTGCTCCACGAATTTTTGATTCTCGATCAACAGCACAATTACCCAAATACGTACCAGTGCCTCGTGCCGAACCATTTCCTGCTCACGGAAAGCCATTTCAAAAAATGGTTCTGGTTCTTGCTTCCTGAACGTCGGCCGATGGACAACATGACCTTTGGCTGGGACCGTCCGCAAGAGGACGAGTTCGCAATGTGCTTGCTCGGCCAACCATCACCGTACCTCGATATTATTTTCCCGAATCGGCCTCCTATGACGCCAGGCGCCCTGGATCTTGAAGGGCTCACGCCGGGCGAGCGCCGCAACTGGAAACGCGTCTTCCATCGCTTCATTCAGACGCTCACGATGCGAGATCCGCGCCGATTGGTGCTCAAATCGCCGCCGCACACTTGTCGAATCAAGACCCTACTCGAACTCTATCCTGATGCGCGTTTTGTGCATATTGTCCGCAATCCGTACCACGTGTTTCCTTCCACGGTGAAGTTGTGGAAGAAGCTCGCGGAAACCCAGGGCGTCCAGACGCCGCGCCATCGGGATATCGAAGAACGCGTTTTGCAGACCTTACCGCACCTGTATGCGAAGCTCGAAGAGGGCAGGAAGTTGGTGGATCCATCACGCTTTCATGAATTGCGGTACGAGGACCTGATTCAGGATCCTCTTGGCGAAATGCGAAAACTATACGATCATCTCGACTTGGGTGGCTTCGAAGAACTGCAGCCACGACTCGAAAGCTATCTGGCTCAGCACGCCAACTACGAGACGAACAAGTTTCAGATGACGACCCAGCAACGGCAAGAGGTTACCGAGCGCTGGGGCGATGTCATTCGGCGATACGGATACCCGGTCGATAGTAACGAGACGATGCAGAGCGAGGCCGCAACGGTACGTCCGATCAGTGAGCAGGACGGCTCTGAACCAACGCTGTTGCCGTTCCCAAATTCGCAAGCCGATTCGGAGGTGGCCGCAGTTGCGGCCCACTTTCGAGCTGCTTGAAACGGATCAACGCCCCAGTGACTTGATCAGTGCATCCGTAAACTCGGCGGTCCCCGCCTTACCGCCAAGATCGACGGTACGAACAACTCCCTCCGTCAATACGGATTCAATCGCGCATTGAATCTGCTCGGCACTGGAGATCTCGCCAAGGTCACGAAGCATTTCGATCGCGGGCAAGAGTAACGGGAGCGGATTGGCTTTGTCTGCTCCGATATGCTCGCGGCTGCCTCCATAAATCGCTTCGTAAACTCGCATTCCCGTACCATGGTTGATGGCCGACGTCGAGCTGATACCGCCGACCAGCCCCGCGCCCAAATCGCTAAGCAAGTCGCCGTACAGATTACCGGCCGCAAGCATTTCGAACTGTTTTGGCCGACTAACTAGCTGCATGCAACAATTGTCCACAATCATTTCTTTTGGCTGAATCTCCGGGTAATCTCGTGCCACGCTTCGGAAGCAATCGAGATACAATCCGTCGGCCAGCTTCAAGATGTTCGCCTTATGAATGCAATGAATCGACTTGCGTCCAACCTTTCTTGCCAGTTCGAACGCAAAGCGAAAGAAACGCAAGCACGCCGCCTCGGTCACGATCTTAAAACTCTGGACCACGCCTGGGACGATTTCGTGTTCACTGGACGTGTAGAGATCTTCCGTGATCTCGCGCACTAGAAGGAAGTTCACATCCGAAAATCGGCTCGGCAAGCCTTTCAAGTTGTGCACCGGGCGCACGGAAGCGAACAGACCGAGCGCCTTGCGAAAGTGCACGTTGTAATTAAATGGGGCTCCCGCCGAAGGAGTGAGCAACTTCGTCTTGAGGGCGACCCCGACGTCCTTGACAGCTTTGAGGAGTTCTTCGGGCAGCACAGGCAACCCTTGCGAGGAAGCTGCCACGCCTGCCGGGAACGACTGCCAATCGATCGCGACCCCGGCCGCCGAGAGAACACGTCGCACAGACTGTTCCTGGTCGTAACCCACGCCGCCGCCTTGAATGAATACCACCTTGTGCATGCCGGTCTCTCAAAGATTAGAGATGATCGCGCGGGTAATCGTCTCGGAAGTTCCGTCTCCGCCCAGATCGCGAGTGAGTCCGATTTTGTTGCTGAGAGTTTTGTTGACTGCATTCTCGATCCGTGCAGCGGCGTCGCGCGAGCCGACGTGTTCGAGCATCATGGCAGCGGAACGCAGACAAGCGATCGGGTTGGCCAAACCCTTTCCCGCGATATCGGGGGCACTTCCGTGAACGGCCTCGAAAACCGCGCACAAGTTTCCGTAATTGGCACCGGGAACAAGACCCAGTCCACCCACGAGGCCCGCGCATAGATCGGAAACGACATCGCCGAACAGGTTCTCCATCACCAGAATGTCGAACCGAGTCGGATCGAGAACCAGCTCCATGCAGACGTTATCGATCAGCTTTTCGTTGAACTCGATGAAGGGGTACTCCTCAGCCACTTCGCGTGCACATTGGAGGAACAGGCCATCGCTCAATTTCATCACGTCGGCTTTGTGGCAAAACGTGACAAGCCGGCGCCCTTGACGGCGTGCCGTTTCGAATGCAAAGCGAACAATACGGTCGGCCGCGCGGCGCGTGATAATGCGTAGGCTTTCCACGACGCCCGGAACGACCACATGTTCCAGACCGGCGTATAAACCCTCGGTATTCTCGCGGACGACAATTAAATCGACATTGGTGAACGGGACATTGACCCCCGGCAACGTACGGACCGGCCGCACGCTGGCGAAGAGATCGAGACCCTGACGAAGGCGCACGTTGATCGAGCGGTATCCCTTCCCCACCGGAGTGGTGCAGGGCCCTTTCAACGCGACACGGTGTTTGCGGATAATTTCGAGAGTTTTGTCGGGGAGAGGGTCGCCAAACTGCTCGGCGGCTTCCAAGCCTGCGGGTGCGGGTATCCAATCGATCGAGACACCGGCGGCAGCGATCACACGCTTGGTCGCGTCCGTTACTTCTGGCCCGATCCCGTCCCCCGCGATGAGCACAATCTGCATAAACGGGGACTCCTTTTCTCTCATCTTATGAATCGTTGACCGGTCACGACATCGACCCGATTCCGAATTGATCTTCTTTTCACCTTGGCATCCCTACCCGTTTCCAGCCACAATATACTATCACCCTCCTTCGCCCTTCCCGCCAGGAGCCCTTTCGTGTTTTTCATCCGACATTTCACATTCGCTTTGTTGGCGACCTTATTTCCTTGCTCGTTTCTCACCGGCGAAGAGCCCAAATCGAAGGACGCTCCCCAGGCCGAGCGAACCGTCGAATCGCTTGCCAAGGAACTCAAACCGTCGATCGTCGTCATCACCGCGAAAGGCCGTGAAAGCAGCAAGGACAGTCTGGGCACCGGTTTCATCATTGATGCAAACGGCTTGATCGCCACGAACTTCCACGTCATCGGCGAAGGGCGTGCCTTGGTTGTGGAAACGGCAGATGGCAAGAAGCATGATGTTGTATCGGTTCAGGCAACCGATCGAGTTCGGGATCTAGCGATCATCAAAATTGACGGGAAAAACTTGCCCGCGCTTCCGCTTGGAGATTCGGACAAGCTCACGGATGGCCAGTCGGTTGTCGCTTTGGGGAACCCGCAGGGATTAAAACACAGCGTCGTGGCAGGCGTCGTTTCGGGTCGTCGGGAAATCGACGGTCAATCGATGATTCAACTCGCGATTCCGCTCGAACCGGGCAACAGCGGCGGGCCGCTATTCGACAGGCAAGGTCGTGTTATGGGAGTGGTCACTCTCAAGTCGCTAGTGACCGAGAATCTCGGCTACGCCATGCCGATCAGCCTGCTGAAGCCGCTGCTCGCCAAGCCAAACCCCGTCGCCATGACGCATTGGGTGACGCTCGGCTCCCTTGACCCAGACGAGTGGAAGCCATTCATGGGAGCAAGCTGGAAGCAG
>JAIOQJ010000102.1 GCA_021413475.1 Planctomycetota bacterium
AAGCATGAAGAACACAATCGGAATGGCCAGTTCAATCAAGAGCCAAACGAGCGCGAGCGCGGCAATCAGCCCTAGAACGATGGCGCAACCTTCAAAGTCCGCTCCCCCCGCGCAGCCATCCCAGTTGCTTCCGCTCGAGCCGTCGAGGCCAAACCAGTCCTTCGGCTTTTTCAGTCGGTGGTCGTCGGCAATGTGCTCGCCCTTATAGAGGAGCTTGGTCAGGATCATCGACCAGAGGAGCCACCAAATACCGACGACAATCTCGAACTCGATCCATGGCTGAAGTTTCAAAACCAACGGTAGCAGGATGCCCGTGAGGACGAAACACGCCAGCAGCCAAAGGACGGTCCAGAAACCGGAAACATGCGGCAGCCGCAACCGTTCCTTCAGCGGCGGGCGTTTCGAAGGTTCGGGTGAATTGTCGGGCATTGATTTGTCTCTTGTAGATCGAGGCAGAAGCCATGAGACCCCGTGGAACACGCGTCCACGTCGGACTATACCCCCGGATCGGTTCCGCCTTCAAACGGCTCGCCCAGTTCGTCCGCGATTTCCTTGAGAATTTCGTACACTTCGCCCATACGTTCGGGGCGACGATCCGGATAAAATGCCAGGCACTGGTGAACGAGATCGCACAGCGCCTTCGGCACGTTGGCGTTGATCTCCTCCACCGGCTTGAGCATCTTCTTCCACGCCTTCTCCATCATTTTCTTACTGTCCGTGGCTCCCACCAAGTTCGGCGGCACCGTTAGCGTAATCAGGCGGTACATCGTCGCGCCGAAATTGAAGATATCGGTCTTCTCGTTGACGATCTTGTCGGTCGCGGTCTCCGGGGCCATGTATTCGGGGGTTCCTTGAATGCGGTCCTTCTTTTCACCCTTCACATGTGCCAGGCCGTAATCGAGGATCTTCACCTCGCCGCGTTTGCTGAGCATGATGTTGTTTGGCTTCAGATCCGCATGGTAGATGCCTCGATGGTGCATGTGCAACAACCCCATCGAGATCTTGCCGAGGATCGGCACGAGCTTCGCCATCGGCAGGGGCGGGACCATGTCGAGCGTCTTGCCGTTCACGTATTCGATGAGCAGGTTCACCCCTTTGACGCGGAAAAGCCAGTTCTTCCGGGTTTCCAGGCAATGCACCTTGATCAGGTTGGGATGGCCGAGCTTCTGCGAAATGCGAAATTCGTGCCGGGCCTGCTCGAGAAACTTCAGTTCCTCCCGGTCCGCGATCGAAACCATTTTGAGGGCGTATTCCCGCGAATCATCTTGTCGGCGGACGTGTAGAATAGTGCTGTGTGCACCTTTGCCGAGGGTTCCCAGAATCTGATAGTTGCCGATCCGATCGATCGTGGCCACGGCAATTCCTTGTGTGGACGTCGGTAAGCCGAATGCAACGAGAATCTTAACGGATTCGTCAGGCAACGGCGAGCCGAGCGGCGAAAGCCGCCGGGTTAATCTTGGGGAACGCATGACCTCCGTCGAACTGGAACGCCGGACACTCGCCTTCGGCCGGGAAATATTCGCCCGGGCCGATCGGCATGGTCCATTGCCGTTCTCGGCTGGATGGTTCGACGACCGCATGATGAACCTGACCATGAGCGAAGAGACGCTCAAGGTGCAACTCTTCCGCTTCATTGACGCACTTCCACTACTCAAGGGCCATGAGACGATCGCGGAGCACCTCCGCGAGTATCTTGAAGCCGCTGGAACTCAGTTACCGTGGTGGGTCCGCTGGGGAACGAAGTTCCTGCCGCGCCGCGGCTTCTGGGGGCGATTGCTCGCGGATACCGCCCTCTGGAACGCGACGCATCTGGCCCGCCGGTTTATCTCGGGGTCGAACGTCGAGGAGGCGTTGGTCACGATCCGCCGCCTGCGTGCACGTTCGATGACATTTACAATCGACTTGCTTGGCGAAGCCACGATCACGGAAGCCGAAGCCGACGTGGTGCAGAAGCAGTATCTCGATCTGCTCGACGGTCTCGGCCGCGAAGTGAACGGTTGGCCCGAGGTGCCGCTGATCGACCGCGATGATCGGGGGCCGTTGCCGCGCGTGAACGTCTCCGTGAAACTTTCGGCCCTCTTCAGCCAGTTCGATCCGATCGATCCGGAAGGGACGAGTGCGGTCGTTCGCCGCCGTTTGCGGCCGATTCTACGTTCTGCCTTGCGGCGCCGTGCCCTTGTCAACTTCGACATGGAGCAATACGCGTTCAAGGACACGACGCTACGGATCTTCCGAGAAATCCTCGAAGAGCGGGAGTTCCGCGACTGGCCCGACGTCGGCATTGCCATCCAGGCCTATCTGAAAGACACCGAGAGCGACCTGCGGAATCTGCTGGCCTGGGCCAAACGGCGCGGCAAGCCGGTCTGGATCCGCCTCGTGAAGGGGGCCTACTGGGATTTCGAGACGATCCAGGCCGCGCGGGAAGGCTGGCCGGTGCCGGTCTTCACCGAGAAATGGCTGAGCGACGCCAACTTCGAAACCTGCGCGCGGCTGCTGATGGAGAACCACGATTGGCTTCGCCCGGCCTTCGGCAGCCACAACGTCCGTAGCATTTCGGCCGTGCTCGCGCTGGCCGACGAACTCGGCGTGCCGCCAAGTCGTTACGAGTTCCAGATGCTCTACGGCATGGCCGACGAGTTCAAGGACGTGCTGACGGGCATGGGCCGCCGTGTGCGGATCTACACGCCCTACGGCCAGCTTCTGCCCGGGATGGCCTATCTGGTGCGGCGGCTGCTCGAAAACACCTCGAACGAATCGTTCCTCCTCGCCAGCCACCGCGAGAACATCTCCGAGGAGACTTTGCTGATGAATCCCACGTTGAAAAATGGAGTGCCGCGGAGTGCGGAACTCGGCGTGCCAAAACAGCATATCGGTTTCCGCAACGAACCACTCTCGGACTTCTCGCGCGAGACCAATCGCGACCAGATGGCACTCGCGTTGACGGAAGTGAAGAGCCAATTCGGCCGGAATTATCCGCTCGTCATCAACAACGAAGAGATCGCGACATCGTCGTGGATCGAATCGCTCAATCCCTCGCATTCCCGCGAGATCGTGGGCCGTTGCGCTCAGGCGACCGTCGCTCAGGCCGAGCAAGCCATCCAAGCGGCGACGGCCGCGTTCCCCGCCTGGCGCGATACGTCCGCGGCCGACCGGGCCGGCTATTTGCAAAAAGCCGCGGCAATCATGCGCCGGCGGCGCTTCGAACTCTCCGCCTGGGCCGTTCACGAGTGCGGCAAGCCGTGGCGCGAGGCCGACGCCGACATCGCCGAGGCGATCGACTTCTGCGAATACTACGCCCTCGAAATGCTCCGGCTCGCCGAGCCTCGGCGACGCGATGCCCCGGGCGAAGACAACGAGTATTTCTACGAGCCGCGCGGCGTGGCCGTGGTTATCGCCCCCTGGAACTTCCCGCTGGCCATCCTCTGCGGCATGGCCACGGCCGCGCTGGTCACGGGAAACACCGTGATCATGAAGCCGGCCGAGCAATCGTCGGTGATCGCCGCCAAGTTGATGGAAGTGTTTCGCGAAGCGGGATTGCCGCCGGGGGTGGTGAACTATCTTCCCGGCATCGGCGAGGAAATCGGCCCGACGCTCGTCAATCACGACGACGTGGCCCTGATCGCCTTCACCGGCTCGCTCAACGTCGGCTTGGCGATCAATGCCTCAGCCTCGAAGACCCTGCCGCACCAGCATTTCGTCAAACGCGTGATCGCCGAGATGGGCGGCAAGAATGCCGTCATCGTTGATGCCGATGCAGATCTGGATGAAGCGGTCAAAGGCGTCGTCGAAAGTGCCTTCGGCTACCAGGGGCAAAAGTGCTCGGCCGGTTCCCGCGCGATCGTGCTGGAACCGATCTATGACCAGTTCCTCGCCCGGCTGATCGAGGCGACGAAAAGCCTGACGGTCGCGCCGGCGGAGTCGCCCGGTTGCTCCATGGGTCCAGTGATTGATGCGGAGGCCCGCGATCGCATATTACGCACGATCGAAACAGGCAAACAGGACGCCACACTCGTTCACGCCGCCGAGATCGGAAACTTGCAAACGGAAGGCTATTACGTCGGCCCGCACATTTTCGCCGACGTCCCCGAAAACGCGACCATCGCCCAGGAAGAGATCTTCGGGCCCGTTCTGTCGGTGATCAAGGCCGCGAATTTTGAAGAAGCATTGCGGATCGCCAACGGCACCAAGTACGCACTCACGGGCGGCATTTTCTCGCGGAGCCCCAAGAACATCGAGCAAGTGAAACGCCGGTTCCGTGTCGGCAACCTTTATATCAATCGACGAATCACGGGTGCCCTCGTCGATCGCCAACCGTTCGGTGGCTTCAAACTATCGGGCATCGGCTCGAAGGCCGGCGGGCCCGATTATCTGCTGCAATTCCTGCTACCGCGGACGATCACGGAGAACACGATGCGGCGAGGATTTGCGCCGGCCACGCATGAGTGAGGTGGGAAATTTGCCGCCTGGGTGTCAATTCGATGATAGGGTTCATGCGAGTGCGGGATCCGATTCGTTGCAGCATTCTCGGACACCCAGTTGCAACGAATGGCCAATTTTTGCAACGAATCCCCCCGGTTTTGCAACGCATTTCACCTGTTTTGAAACGAATCCAGGGCGTTTTGCAACGCAAGAGCGAGGATCTGAACCTACCCCCCCCGGCCCCCTTCCCACCTAGGGAAGGGGGCCGGGGGGGGGAGGTTTAGGGACCGCCAAGGAAGGCCGTCCTACGAAGAGGTCGAGCCCCCATTTCTTCCCGAAATCTTTCCCACCCTCTTGCAATTCGAATTGCGTCGGTCCACAATGGCCTCGTGCCTGCTCCTTCTCCCGGGCACGACATGTCTTGGCTTGTACAATCGATCTGGATACTACCGTTTTTTGGAGGAGGAGAGATTCCATGCAGATTCTCCCGGCAATCGACCTGCGCGATGGTAAGTGTGTTCGGCTCAAGCAGGGTGATTACGGACAGGAGACCATCTTCGGCGACGATCCCGCGGCGATGGCACGTCGCTGGGTGGACCAGGGGGCCGAGATCCTTCATCTGGTCGATCTCGATGGAGCCAAGGCCGGGCATCCGGTGAATGGCGAGAGCGTTCGCCGGATTGTCGAGGCGTGCAAAGTCCCTTGCCAGCTCGGGGGCGGGATCCGGGTCGAAGACGATGTGAAGACCGTTCTAGGCTGGGGCGTGAGCCGGGTCATCATCGGCACGCGGGCCTTGCAGGATCCGGTCTGGGTTCGCGAGATGGCTTTCAAGTATCCGCAAAAGATCGTGCTGGGCCTGGATGCCCGCGACGGTTTGGTGGCTACTCACGGATGGTTGACGGTGTCGACGGTAACGGTTCTGGAAATGGCCCAGCAGTTTTCGAAGTGGCCGCTGGCGGCGATCGTCTTCACCGACATCGCGCGCGACGGCATGATGGCCGGGCCGAATGTGGAGGCACTGGCGGAATTGGCCGCCGCCGTGCCGTTGCCCGTGATCGCCTCCGGTGGCGTCACGACGATGGACGACGTTCGCCGCCTGCTGGGGCATAACCTGGCGGGCTGTATCATTGGCCGGGCTCTTTACGAAGGAACACTCAATTTGACCGAAGTTCTGAAACTTGTTTAGCGACGAACCAGCGGCGAGTTGAAACTCTCCCCGTATGCATGAGGTTAAGAATTTGCACCACAGAGGCACAGAGAACACAGAGAAGACTAGACAGATTGGATCGGTCCTCGGATGAATCTTCTCTTTCTGATTTCTGTATTCCCTCTTGCTTCTTCTCTGTGTCCTCGGTGCCTCTGTGGTTCAATTCTTGGCTTTATCATTTGGCGGTGAGTTGAAACTCTCCCTCCCGGTCGTGGCTAAACAGCTCACCCGAGGAGTAACCGATGCTGAAGTACCACGCGGAAGATATTCGCCCCATTGCACTGGTCGGGCATCGCGCTTGTGGGAAAACCTCACTCGCCGATGCTCTTCTCCACATGTCCAAGGCCGTCGACCGTCTCGGCAGCGTCGATGACGGCACCAGCTACTCCGACTTTGACGACGAAGAACACATCCGGCACTCCTCCGTCGATACCAGCCTCCTCCATCTCGAACACGCCGGCAAATTCATTCACCTGCTCGATGCACCCGGCGCACCTGATTTTGTCGGTGCCGCGCTCGAGGCATTGAATGCCGTCGAAACGGCCGTGATCGTTGTCTCCGCCACTGCGGGGGTCGAGGTCAATACGCGGCGGATGTTTCACGTGGCCGGCAAGCAAGGGCTGGCCCGCATGATCGTCATCAACAAGATTGATTCGGAAAACGTCCACTTCTCGGAACTGATCGAAGGCATCCGCGAATCGTTCGGCAAGCAGTGCGTCCTCTTCAACGTGCCTGACAAGGTCGGCCACGGATTCAGCAAAGTGATCGACGTCCTCAACCCGCCGACGCCGGTGCCGACAGGTCTGCCCGTCAATGTGGCCGAGGCTCACTCGATGCTGATCGATGCCATCGTCGAATCCGATGAGCATCTAATGGAGAAATACCTTTCGGAAGGGGAAATTACCAAAGAGGAACTCGAAGCCGCCATTCCGCATGCACTCGAGGCCGGTACCGTCATTCCGATCTTTTGCACGGCCGCGAAGAAGGAAATCGGCATCGATGAACTGATGGACGCCTTCGCCAAGGAATCGCTATCACCCGAACATGCACAAGTACGGCTCAACGGCGTTCTCAACGGCAAGAGCAGTCACTACGGCAACGAGAAGGACGTCTTTCTCGGCCAGGTGGTCAAATCGGTCAACGACAAGTTCGTCGGCAACCTTAGCTTTATTCGCGTGATCTCGGGTAAGATGGATACGACGCATCCGCTCGTGAATCTCCGCACCGGCAAGTCGTCCCGCGTTTCGCATCTGTTGATGATGCAGGGAAAAACGCACGAAACCGTGGCCGAAGCCTACCCCGGCGATATCGTCGGCGTCGCCAAGATTGAAGGGTTGCACATCGGCGATACAGTCGTTCCCACGGCCGATGTTCGGCCTGGCCGTCGAACCCAAGAACCGCGGCGACGAACAGAAGATCTCGCAGTCGCTCACCAAGATCGCCGACGAGGATCCGACCTTCAAGGTCACGCACGACGCCCAGACGCACGAATTGGTCATCAACGGCATCAGCCAGATGCATCTCGACGTCATTCAGCACCGTTTGAAGAAGCGGTACGATCTCGAAGTCGTCACGCACGAACCGAAGATTCCGTACCGCGAGACGATTACGGGCGAAGCCGCCGCGGACTATCGACACAAGAAGCAATCGGGTGGCCGCGGACAGTTCGGCGAGGTTCATCTGCGGCTCTATTCGCTCCCGGGCACGATCAAGACGCAACAGCAACTCGAAGAACAGTTTGCGAACAAGAGTCGTTTCGAGAAGATGCGCTCGGCTCACTACGATCCCGAGTTCAATTTCGCGTTCATCGATCACATCGTCGGCGGCACGATCCCCAACCAGTTCATGCCTGCCGTCGAGAAAGGCTGCAAAGAGCTTCTCGAACGCGGTGCCCTGGCCGGTTACCGCATGCAGGACATGGCCGTCGAGGTTCACTTCGGCAAGGACCACCCCGTCGATAGCTCGGAAGCCGCGTTCAAGACCGCCGGCCGCATGGCCTTCAAGAAGGCGTTCCTGGCGGCCCACCCGGTATTGCTCGAACCGATCGTCAAAATTGAGGTAACAATCCCCGCCAAATATACGGGGGCGATTCTCAGCGACATGAACGGCCGCCGCGGCCATGTGGAAAACCAGGATAGCCTCCCGGGCGATCTGGCGGTGATCTTCGCCAAGGTGCCGTTATCGGAGGTGACGCGGTACGCCGCCCAGCTCGGCAGCATCACGCAAGGGCAGGGTTCGTATTCGATGGAATACAGCCACTACGACACCGTGCCGCCGAACGTGCAGCAACAGATCGTCTCGAAGGCGAAGCTGCATGATGATGAGGATGAGTAAGGAGGTGGATCCCCGAGGCTCGCAAAGCCTCGCCTCGGGGCTTGTGAGAGATTTTCCCCAAGCCCCGAGGCG